>CAYYTN010000487.1:0-1508 GCA_964474495.1 uncultured Chloroflexota bacterium | reverse complement strand
TCCGCCGTCACATGCCGTAGTTCGCCGCGCTCGTCCAGCAGTTTCAGGAACTCGCGCAAATCTCGAAACGCCATCCGCTCGAACCTCTCAGCTACGCGCCGCGGCGATGCCGTCGGCCAGGCGGCGCGCCGCCGCCGTGATGCCGGGCCAGTCCCGGCCTTCCACCAGTTCCGAGCCTACCAGCGCGCTGCCGATCCCCACCGCGAAGGCCCCGGCCCGGATGTATTCCCCGGCGTTGTCCGGCGACACCCCCCCGGTCGGCAGCAGCCGAAACCCGCGCAGCGGCGCCAGCACATCCGAGATGTACTTCGGCCCTCCCAGTCGCGCCGGGAACACCTTCACCACGTCCGCTCCCAGTTCGGCGGCCCGGGTGATCTCCGTCGGCGTGAATCCCCCCGGCATCGCCGGCACATCCAGCCGGTCGCACACCTTGATCACGTCCTCATCCGTATTCGGCGCCACCACGAACTGCGCCCCGGCGTCGATCGCCTGGATCGCCGCCGCCGCGTGGATCACGGTGCCGGCCCCCACCAGTGCCCGGTCGCCGACGCGCTCGCGAATCTCGCCGATCGTCGCGAACGCCGAGGCGCTGTCGGTCGTCACCTCCACCACATCCATCCCGCCCTCCAGCACCGCCTCCACCACCCCCAGCGTCAACTCCGGCTCCAGCCGCCTCATGATCACCACCGCCCCCGTCCGACCGACCCACTCCACGATTTCCAGTCGACTCAGTTCCGGCGTCTCGGGATCGGGCATGGCGGCTATTCCTTCTGTGAAACCGGCTGCGCGCCGGTGAGGGCGTCAAAGGGGATCTCGGTCAGGTTGTCGATTATGTGGTCGGGCCGGCGTTCCGCCGGCAGCGCCTCGGCATCGTCCCGGCCGTCCACCCCGGTCAGCACCAGCGCCGACCGGGCGCCGGCCGACTTGGCGCCGCCGATGTCCGAGTACAGACTGTCCCCGATCACGAGCAGATTATCCGGCGTCGCGCCTTCCTTTTCGAGGATATTCTCGAAAAGATGCGGCGCCGGCTTCCCCACCACCACCGGCTCCGCCCCGCACGACGCCCGCAGCGCCGCCACAAACGCCCCGACCCCCGGCGTCGTGCCGCCGGCGGTTGCGAACGACACGTCGTTATTCGGCGCCACCAGCACCGCCCCGTCCCGTTCGATCACCCGGTGGGCCGCCGCCAGGTCCTGGAAGGCGATGTTGGTGTCGATCCCCAGAACCACCGCGTCAACCCGGTCGGCGCTGAGCCCGCGCACCACTTCAATCCCCGTCCGCGCCACCGGCTCCGCAATCGAGTCCGTCCCCAACACCAGCACCCGTTCCGGCCGCGGCCGCAGCCGGTCCACTACGTCCGCCGTCACCTCCGTCGCGCACACCACCTCGGCGGCGTCCGCATCCAATCCCAGCGTTTGCAGCCTCCCCGCCAGTTCCACCGCGTTCAACTGCACGTTGTTGGTGATGAAGTACGTCCGGTGACCCAGCGCCCGCGCCCCCGCCCCCCC
>CAYYTN010000486.1:0-1511 GCA_964474495.1 uncultured Chloroflexota bacterium | reverse complement strand
ATTATCGAGCAGATCGGCGATCCGGGCTCACTCGCCCTCGTCGGCATCCGCACCCGCGGGGTGACGTTGGCCGAAAGGCTGGCACGGACCATCGAGGAGCTGGCGCGGGTCCGCCCGCCCGTGGGCGCGCTCGACGTGACCCTCTACCGCGACGATCTCGACCGCGAGGGGGGAGCCCGCCGGCGGCTCCGGAAGACCGACATCCCCTTCTCCTGCGAGGGGAAAGACATCGTATTGGTGGACGACGTTTTGTTCACTGGCCGGACGGTCCGGGCGGCGCTGGCCGCCCTCGTGAATTTCGGCCGGCCGGGGCGTGTCCTGCTCGCCGTCGCCGTGGACCGGGGAGGACGCGAACTGCCCGTCCGGGCGGATTTCGTCGGCCGGAACATGGAAGTCCTGCCCGACGAGGAGGTCCAGGTCCTCTTTGAGGAAAGCGACGGGCGCGACGCCATCGTCGTGCAGGACTCGCCCGATTTCGCGAAACGCCATATTCGGAAAGATATCGACGAGCACCCCGCAGCCCCGGAGGATTCGCCATGAAGCCGGAACCGTTTCATCGAAAAGATCTGCTCTCCATCCGGGATCTATCTCCGGGAGAGATTCTCTTTTTGCTCGAGATGACCGACTCGTTCCGGGAGGTGAACGAGCGCGAGATCAAGAAAGTCCCCTCCCTTCGGGGCAAGACGGTGGTGAATCTCTTCTTCGAGCCCTCGACCCGGACGCGGACCAGCTTCGAGATCGCCGGAAAGCGCCTCTCGGCCGACGTCATCAACATCTCCGCGGCCGTCAGCGCCGCGCAGAAGGGGGAGACCCTGCGCGACACCGCCCGGAACATCGAGGCGATGGCCACCGATGTCGTCGTCGTCCGCCACCCGGCTTCGGGGGCCCCGGCCTACCTGGCCCGGGAGCTTCGCTGCGGGGTCGTGAACGCCGGGGACGGCTGCCACGAGCACCCCACCCAGGCCCTTCTGGACCTCTACACCATCCGGGAGCACAAAAAGGAATTCGGGGGCCTTCGCGTCTCGATTGTCGGCGACATCGCCCGGAGCCGGGTCGCCCGATCGAACATCGTCGCCCTCGCCAAGCTCGGGGCCGAGGTCATGATCTGCGGCCCCCGGACGATGCTCCCCGCCGAGGCCGAGAGCCTCGGGGCGCGGGTGACGACCCGGGTCGAGGAGGCCATCGAGTGGTCCGATGTCCTCATGGCCCTGCGGATACAGCTCGAGCGCGGGGGGGGCGCCGCCTTCCCGAGCGCGAGGGAGTACGCCAACACCTACGGCATCAACCGAAAACGCCTCCAGGGGGCAAAGCCGGACCTGCTCATCATGCATCCGGGGCCCATCAACCGGGGGGTCGAGATGTCGCCCGACGTGGCAGACGGGCCGTTCTCGGTCATCCTCGAGCAGGTGGAGTACGGCGTCGCCTGCCGGATGGGGATTCTCTATCTCCTCGCGGGCCAGCGGAACGCCACCGGAGCGGCGGCTACCGCCGAGGGTGGTTCCGGCGCGGAC
>CAYYTN010000485.1:0-1515 GCA_964474495.1 uncultured Chloroflexota bacterium | reverse complement strand
CGTACCTCGGCGAAGGCCCAGGCCTCCGGCGCGAAATCGAGTTCCAGGCTCGGCTTGCCTTCAAACTTGTCCAGCACGACCTGGTTCGGCACGAAAGTGCCCCGGGTGCCGAAGACCTGCACGTAGACGTTGGCCAGGGGTGGTCGAACGGCTGGCGCCATCGCGATCCGGCCGATCGTTCCATCCTCGAACCGGGTATTGAGCACGAACGTCTCGAACGTGTCGGCCGGGTACCGGGGATCGAGCCCGCTGTTGGAGCCGTAGCCCCCGACCTCGACGATTTCCCCTTTGAGGAAGCGCATGATGTCGATGTTGTGGGATAGGCCGCCGTAGATGAAATCCTGGGGTACCTCGTAGCGCCACGGGGTGTGGTCGTAGACCGGGCGGAGGTCCTGGTAGTAGTCGGCGGCGACGAAATAGATGTCGCCGAATTCGCCCTGGTCGATGAGGCGCCGGATCGCCAGATGGTTCTGGGTGAAACGCTGGGTCTGGGCGGGCATGACCCGTTTGCCGGTGCGCCGCACGGCGCTGATGATGTCCTCGGATTCCTGGTTGCTGATGCTCATCGGCTTGGTCACGAGCACGTGCTTGCCGGCTTCGAGAGCCTGGATCACCTGATCGCGGTGCAGATGATCGGGCGTGTAGATGCCGACGACATCGATATCGTCGCGCTCCAGCAGAGCATCAATCTTGTCGGTTGCGTACTCGACCCCGAACTCTTCCTGGGCGGCGTCAGTGGCTGCCTCGACAAGGTCGCAGACTCCGCGCACGGTGGCGGGAAAATCCGGCATGCCGTTGATGCCCAGCAGGCTTCGGCCCATCCCTAGCCCGACGATTCCAATACCCAGTTCGGCCATCGTTTACCCTCTCCCCGTGAGCTCGCTTCCGAGGCTTGATCCTCAGGTGGGTGCGAAGTCTAGCAGATACCCGAGACCCCAGATTCGAGCCCCGGTGGCCAGGTTCCGACCCGGGTCAGACGGGATCGGATTGGGTCCACAAACTCCCCAGGGTGTCCCGACAGGCCGCCGCGAGTTGACCGGCGGCGGCGGGAGCATAAGGCGAGGTCCTGACTTCGTAGCCGCCCAGCGGAAAGGCATCGGCGGTCGGCATGTAGCCGTAATAGCCGTTGGTGTATCCGGAAAAGGCGGTGTAGGGCGCGGGGGAACCCTGGCGAATGGCTCGGCCAATTTCGGCGAAGGGTTCCAGGGGGGTCGCCACCAGGGCAATCGGACCCAGCCGGATTGCCTGAATCCAGATTTCGACCTTACCTCCGCCAAAAAGTTTCGCGTGGTGGAGAGCCAGTTCGGCTCGACGCGCGGGCCAGGCGGCGGCGGCGACCTGATCCACATCGCCGGTTGCGCGGGCTTGCACAAGGTCGGCCTTCAATCGGTCGAAATCGGCCTGCGCCTCCGGTACGGGCGGGTAGTCCCGGACCGGAAAATCGATTGTGGAGTTGACGATCGCCAGGCTGTCGTCGGGCTCGCCGGCCGGTTTGTCTTCGTATATCCCGAGTTC
>CAYYTN010000484.1:0-1527 GCA_964474495.1 uncultured Chloroflexota bacterium | reverse complement strand
CCCCGGTCAGCATTCCCGGAGCACTCAGGGGCATGGCCGCCCTGCATGCGAGGTACGGGCTGTTGCGTTGGGAAAAACTCGTCGTGCAGGCCGAGGCGCTGGCTGGCTTTGACACCCCGGTGTCGCGCTCGCTGGTACGCGATCTGTCCCGGCACGCAGCCGAGCTGGCTACCGATCCGGAAGTCCGCCGCATCTTTTTCGATCAAGGGGGGCGCCCGTACGGCGAGGGGGCAAACCTTTTCCAGTCCGATCTTGCCGGCTTTCTGGGCCGGCTGCGCCGGAAGGGCGCCGGGGATTTCTACACGGGCCAACTGGCCAAGGAATTCGCCGCCACCGTTTCCGCCGCCGGCGGCTGGATCACGCTTGAGGACTTAAGGAGCTTCCGCCCTGTCTGGCGCCCCACCCTGCAAATCGAGATGGATGATGGCCGCATGCTCCATTTCACCCCGCCGCCGGCGGCCGCGGGCTTTGCACAGGCGCTGATGGCTGCGATGTTCGTCGCCGATGACCGCTTTGAAGATGCCGCTGGAGTTGACCGCCACCACCTGATCGCGGAAGTGCAGAACCGCGCCTTCGGGGAACGGAACCGGCGGTGGGCGAGCGCATCCCGGAAAGGAACGAGGGAGGTGCTGGCCGCCGAAGTGGATACCGATACCCTGATGCGGGACTACCGCCCGGACCGCAGCCCGCGACGGACGACAAACCGGCCGGTCCGCTTGCCAAGTACCGGCGATTCGGGAGAGACAAGCTTCGTCGTCGTTGACGGCGCCGGACAGGCCGTCACCTGCAGCGTCACCATGATCCAGCCCTTCGGCCTGCGCCGCGTAGCACCCGGTATCGGCGTAATTCTCGCCCCGGCACCGCCAGCCGGCGCCGGCTTTCCGGTGCTCGGTCCCATTCTCGCCGTCGATGAAAAGGCGAAACACCTGTACTTCGCCGGCGCCCCGTCGGGTGGCGAAGCCGGGGTTGCCGCCCTTGTCGCGGTTGCCGCCGATACCCTGATCGGCGCGGTCTCTCTTGAACAAGCCATCGCGAGCGCCCGCATCCACGCAGACGGGGTCTCAGGAATCACACAACTGGAAAACGGGTTCGACCGGATGGCCGCTTCCGAGCTCACGGCGCGCGGCCATCGCATCTCCGCGATCCCGCACCTGGGCACGGTCAACGCCATCCTGTGCATAGACGGCCTGCCGGCCGATTCCGAGACCTGTTCCATCCACACGGATCTTCGCCGCAGCGGCTTGGCGGCCGCCGTGGACCGGTGAGGAGATGCCCCTGAAGATCGCCCGGCGAGGCGCGATCCCCCCCTTCATCGTGATGGACGTGATGCGGGCAGCGAACGAGCGCGCCGCCGGCGGTAAAGAGGTACTGCATCTGGAGGTGGGGGAGCCCGGCACACCGCCCCCGCTTCCCGCGATCCGTGCCGCCCAGGCGGCGCTGGAAGGGGAATCCCTGGGCTATACGGACGCCCTGGGACTACCAAGCTTACGCACGCGCATCGCCCGCCACTACCACGACAGCTACGGC
>CAYYTN010000483.1:0-1546 GCA_964474495.1 uncultured Chloroflexota bacterium | reverse complement strand
GGGGACGGTGCTGGCGCTGGTGGCGCTGACCCGGCCGGAGGGACCGGTATACGCCGGAGTGATCGCGTTGGTGGCGGTGGCGCTGGGGCGGTCGCGGCGCTGGGCAATCCCGGGAGCGATGGCCGTGGCCGGGATGGCGCTGTTCGCAGCGGTCATCGCGCTGACCACCGACGCGCTGTGGCCGGCGCGCTCGTCGGGCTTCGCGCTGGCGCACATCGGCCAGAATCTGGAGTTCATGCGCGCCGGGGCCTACGACCACTACGCCGGGGTCCTGCTGCTGGACGATTGGCGGGGGCCGCTGCTGCTGGTGTTGCTGGCCGGGTTGTTCGCGCTGGGCACCGGGAAGCTGGCGCGGCGCAAATCGGTGTTGCTGGCGCTGCCGCTAGCGGCGCTGGCGCAGGTGATGTTGACGATGGCGGTGGCGCCGGAAGGTTTCCATCGCGAGGAGCCGTCGGAGATGTTCCGTCACCTGGCCTATGGGCTGCCGTTCGTGACGGCGATGGCGGCGCTGGGCGCCCGCGAGGTCCTAACCGGGAACTGGCGATTCGGCGGTAGCGGGCCGCTGCTAGCGCTGCTGGCGGCGGCGCTGATCGGCGGCGAACTCTATGTGCTTGGCACCCCGGAGGAGTGGTATCACGGGAACAATTCGGGCAGTCTGCTGCGCGGAGGGGACATCTACGTGCAGGCGCTGGACATGTTTAGAAATCCGATCGCGCTGCCGTGCGACGGTTGCCCGGCGGCCGACGGCGGCGGCTTTGACGGGTTTCGGGAGCGACTCTTCACGCACTACGGCCGCTTCGATATGCACGGTGAGACGGTGGGGATGAGCTATGCGGTGCTGACCGGAGTCCTGAGCGCGGTGGCGCTGGGCGCGGCGCTGGCGCGGCGACGGGTGGCCGTTTGAACGGGCCGATCGGGCGCTTCGGAGCTCGGGTTACGCCGGCGTTTGGCTACGCGAGTTTCCGGCGGCTGTGGGCGGCGACGATGACCAGCATGATGGGCTTCTGGATGCTGTCGGTGACCCAGGGCTGGCTGGTGGTGGAACTGACCGAGTCGCCGTTCATGCTCGGGCTGCTGGCTTTCTTTCGCTCGGTGCCGATGCTGCTGCTCTCGCCGATGGGCGGGGTGCTGGCGGACCGGGTCCCGCGGACGCGGTTGCTGCTGGTGGCGCAGGGGTTGATGGGGACCGCCGACCTGGCGGTGGGGATCCTGGTGCTGACGAATCGGGTGGAGTGGTGGCACCTGGCGGTGTCGGGAATGATGATGGGCAGTTCGTTCGCGCTGAGTAGCCCGGCGCGGAACGCGCTGGTGTCGGACCTGGTGCCGCGCACGGTGGTGAGCAACGGGGTGGCGCTGATGTCTACGACGATGAACGCCTCGCGGGTGATCGGGCCGACCGTGGCCGGCTTCATGATCGGGCTCGTGAATATCGCCGGGACCTATTTCGCGCAGGTGGGGATGTACGTGTTGGCGGTGTTGAATATTCGCCGGGTGAAGGTGGACGCGCCGCCGCCGGGGTACGAGGGCTCGGCGCGGTCGGCGATGC
>CAYYTN010000482.1:0-1551 GCA_964474495.1 uncultured Chloroflexota bacterium | reverse complement strand
GACCGGCCGCCGGCGGCGCGGGCCAGCGCGCCGGCCGGCCCCGCGCGAGCCCACCGAAGGCCGTCGCCACCACCTCCCGCACCGCCGGCGGCTCGACCCGTCCGGCGATGCTGACCACCATGTTCGAAGCCCCGTAGTACCGCTCCAGGTAGGCGCGCAGCGCCTCTCCGGTGGCGGCCTCGATGGCCGGCACGCCGTCGGAGGGCCGCCGGCCGACGCCGTGGTCGGGCCAGAGCATCTCGTCGAAGAGTTGCCCCACCCAGTCCTCGGGAGTGTCCCGGGCGGTGATCAGTTCATCCACGATGATGCGCTGTTCGACCGCCAGGGCCGCCGCTTCCATGGTCGAGTGGCCGATCACGTCGCCTAGCAATTCCGCCGCCGGTTGCAGGTGTTCGGCGGGCACGCGGACGTAGTAGGCCGTGGCCTCGCGGTCGGTGGCGGCGTTCATGATCCCGCCGAGACTCTCGATGGTCGCGGCGATCTCGCGATACCCCGGTCGCCGGGCGGTTCCCTTGAAGAGCATGTGCTCGACCAGGTGGCCAAGGCCGTGTTCGTCGGGACCTTCGTAACCGAATCCGGCGGCTACCACCACTTCGATGGTCGCCGCCCGGGTATGCGGGATCGGGTTCACGACCAGCCGCAGGCCGTTATTCAGGGTGTAGCTGTCGGACAAGAGCCCTCTGCGCTTCGCCGGCCACCGGGGCCGCGCCACGATCCGGTCAGGCGGGTACTTTGGAACAGCGAATCTTAGCAGTCCGCGCGCGATGCTCTCGCCGGGACGGCATACTGTGACCGGGGCGATCCGCACCAGTGAAAGGCGAGGCCGCAACTGGAACTCGCGGTACAGCAGAACCTGGCTCCGGGCGAGAGTCTCGCCGAGAAGCTGGCCAACATTCAAGCCTGCGGCTACGAGGCCGTGGAACTGAACTATCCGGGCGTCATCGACGATGTCGCCGGCGCCAGGTCGGCCCTGGCCGACTCCCCGCTCCATCCCCGAACCATGTGCTGCACCCCCGGTCACGATCTAGCGGTGCTGGGTGACGACCCGGCGGCCCGCCTGACGCTGTTCTTGCGGACACTCGATCTGGCCGTCGACCTCGGGGTCGAGACCCTGGTGTCGGTGCCGGTGCGGGGTCCGCTGGGCGAGGGCATTACGGAGATGGAGGAACTGGGCGTCTATACCGCCGCGCTGCACCTGCTGGGGGAAGCGGCTACCGAACGGGGTCTACAGATCGTGATCGAACCGCTGATCCGCTACGAGACCCACCTGCTCAACACCCTGGAGGACGCGGCGGCGGCGGCGGCCCAGGCCGATCGCCCTTCGATCAAGATACTGGCCGACTTCTTCCACATGAACGTCGAGGAGGCCGACATCGCGGCCAGCATCCGCAACCACGGTGACGCGATAGGGCACGTCCACCTGGCGGACTCGAACCGGTTGAACCCGGGGCGCGGCCACCTGGATTTCGTGCCCGGGCTGCGCGCGCTGGCGGAGGTCGGCTACGACGGGGTGATGGCCCTGGAATGCCGCATCGATGGCGATCCCATGGA
>CAYYTN010000481.1:306-1551 GCA_964474495.1 uncultured Chloroflexota bacterium | reverse complement strand
CCGCTATTCCTAATCCTCGCCTTGCTCCTCGCCGCCACCTTCATCTCCTGCGGCGGTTCCGCCGATACCACCACCGAACCCGGCGAGGTCGCATCGTCGGAGCCGTCGACCGCCGGCTTCGATGTTGATCGCTTCTTCGATCAGCTGATCGACGATCCACCCCTGGGCCTGGTGATGGTGATGACGCGGCAGTACGACTTTCTCGGCCAGGATGCCTATGAGCACATCCGGGAAGTGAAACTCGGCACCGGCTCGATCCGCAAGAGCGAAATCACCGAGACCCGCCGCGGCGCCGGCGGTGAAGGCAGCATCCAGGTCCGGATCATCGGCGACACGATGGTTTTCCGCACCATCATCAACAGCCGGGAGTCCGGCTGGATGAAGATCTCCCCCGACGAGGTTTCCGGCGGCCTCTTTCGCCCTCAGGGGAACTACGACAGCCGCTCCTGGTTTGGCTACGACCCCGAGCGTCGCAAGGAATGGACCTTCTCCGGCGAGGCCCCGTGCCGGGTCGGGCAGTGCTTCGTTATTGTGCATCCAAACGATTCCACTCCCGACTTCCTGATCGACAAGACCACCTACGCTGTCGTCGGGTACGTCTTCGCCGAGGAAGATGAAGACGGCCAGATCACCGAGTCCGTCACCGAGATATTCAACTGGGGCGAAGACCCGGGCTTCGGTGTCCCGCCCGGGACCCTCCCGGAAGCCACTCCGCGCGATTTTGAGGAAGCTTTTAACACCGCCTATCAGGCCGCCAGAACCTCCGACGAGGAGACCGATCCGGCTTTGCCCGCGGCGATCGGCGAGTCCGACGCTAGATCTGCCATCGCCCGGGAGCCCTATCCGCCTCCGCTCGTACTTGCCCGCGAGCCTTTCGACATGGATAGATTCCTGGGCGAGATTATCGACCGCCCACCAAACGGTGTGGTCTTCGTGTCCGGTTTTGCGGGCGGGGACTCCGCTTCTCCTGAAATCCAGATGTCGACCGAAATATCGGTCGCCTTCGGGGACGCGCCCGCCAGCAACATCACTCTCACAATGTCCGGACCCGGCGGCGAAGCCACCATCCAATTCCTGGATATCGGCGGCGAGTCCTACATCCGCACCGTCATCGCCGGTGAGACTTCGGAACGGATGAAGGCCGCCCCCGGCGCCCGGACCGAAGAAACCCTCGGCGTCACCGGCGCCATCGCCTACTCGATCTTTCGGCGCGACAGCTTCAACCCCGCGGAGTGGTTCGCCGCC
>CAYYTN010000481.1:0-259 GCA_964474495.1 uncultured Chloroflexota bacterium | reverse complement strand
GCAGGTCCGCTGCCGGGATCGCGATTGTTTCGTGCTCCGTCACCGTTTCGACGATACCCGCCGACTCCTCATCGACAGCTGCACCTACGCCCCGGTTCAAACCGGCTGGTTTGAGGGACTCGCCAACAACCTGACGCCCATCAACGTTACCGACATATTCGATTGGGGAGCCGATCTCAAGCTCCAGGAGCCGGCTGGCGATGTCCCGGTCGCCAACTCCGCTGAAATATTGCAGGCCTTTCAGGCTGCCACCCAGGCC
>CAYYTN010000480.1:0-1552 GCA_964474495.1 uncultured Chloroflexota bacterium | reverse complement strand
GGCCGCGACCGGCCCTGGGTCAGCGATCTGGAGACCGCCAAGATCACCTTCGTCTCCGGCGATGATGCCCGCGGTCTGGCCGAGTGCCTGCAGTTCAGCCGCACCGAGCTTTCCCTCCTGCACAGCCGCACCGGCGCCAGCCGTCGCCGCTCCGCCGCCTGGCGCCTACCCGTCGGCGCCTGTCCCGCCTGCGGCAGCCCGCGCGAGCACGGCGCCCTCTACTGCGGAGCCTGCGGATTCGCCTTGCCGCCCGAGGTCAAGTGCCCCGTCTGCGCGCACGTCAATCTCTCCGGGTCAGCGTTCTGCACCCGCTGCGGCGACCAGCTCCACGGGGCGCCCGCCTAGAGATTCAGCAGCCCCGGCAACTCCGGGTGCGTCTCCTCCAGGAACACATGGCGCTTGCCATCACGCGCCACCACTATCACCGGTACTTCCATCTGGCCTGAAACCGCCACCACCTCCTGCCGTTCCCACTGGGCATCCGGTACCAGCACCCACTCATAGGGCAACCCGTGCGACTCCAGCCAATTCCGCGCCCTGCGCACCCAGGGGCACCACTCCACCCCGTACAAGGTGATGTCCATCCCCTCAACCACGTACCCCCGCCTTCCGCGTCACCATCGACATAAGACTCGTCATCCGTTCCGCCGCCTCTTCCGGCGGCAGACCGCGCGCGCAATCCCGTATGTTGGAGCTCAGGTGAATCTCCACCATCCGGTCCAGCGCCGCCCTGACCGCCAGCATCTGCGCCACCACTTCCTCGCACTGTCGCGAGTTCGTGATCATCCGCTGGATACCGCGCAACTGCCCCTCCGCCCTTCGCAGTCGGGCAATCACGTCCCGGTCCGCCGCCTCCAGCAGTTCTACCCGACTCTCGGCCGGCTCGGCCGTCATCCCACCGGGCCCGCCGCCGCTGCTGCGACCGCGCCCAATCGCCCACGCAACTGGTCCTCCGGCGCGAATCCCACGATCCGGTCAACTTCCTTGCCGCCATCAAACACCAGCAGCGTCGGAATCCCGCGGATTCCAAACTGGCCCGCCGAGCCCTGGTTCGTGTCCACGTCCACCTTCGCGAACGTCAACTTGCCTTCAAACTCATCCGCCAGCTTCTCGAACACCGGCGCCGCGTCGCCGTTCCATTCGCCGTCATAGAGGGCGAGGATTTCATCGGCGGGTGTGATGCCCGATTTGGCGAATTCGAGCAATGGATTGAGGAACGAGGTTTCGTTCTGGCTGCCGCCGTCGAGGCGGGCGCGGCGGCGCAGCCCCTCTTTCGCCAGTTCGAGAACTTCATTGGCGAGATCGCCCACCGTGCCGCCCCGGAAAGGCGTTTTCAGCGCCGTCTTCGGCACCTCGGCGCGAAGGGTTTCCATCTCCTCCAAGGTCCAGTCCTTGATCAGGGATGAGGCGGCGTCCAGCGATTGATCGTCATAGAGCAATCCCACCCAGAATGCCGGCAGGGCGCACAGGTTCCGCCACGGCCCGCCGTCGGTGCCGCGCATTTCCAAAAACTGCTTCAAGCGCACTTCCGGGAAGGCGGTGGTCAGGTGGT
>CAYYTN010000479.1:0-1556 GCA_964474495.1 uncultured Chloroflexota bacterium | reverse complement strand
CTTGAACCGGACTCCGCGGCCGGGTTCCAGGAGGCGGTGGTGCGCGCCCAGCTTGAGGCGGGCCAGATCCGATTCATCGGCGAGCGCGCCATTCCGGAAGCCCCCAACATGGACCCGGCGGTCATGCGTGAGCACCTGGCCCGCTACCACGACGTGGCTCCCCGCGTCGCCGGGCTCCGGGTGCTCGACGCCGCCTGCGGCTCCGGTTACGGCAGCGAGATCCTGTCCGGCCCCGCCGCCGCGGTCACCGGCATCGACCGCGACCGCGAGGCGATCGCCATCTGCCGCTCCCTGCGCCTGCATCCCGATCTGGATTTTGTGCAGGCTTCGGTCACCGCAACCGGCTTGCCCGACCGGTCCTTTGACGCGGTGGTCAGTTTCGAGACCATCGAGCACCTGGACAGCGGCTTCCCGTTCCTCCAGGAAGTCACCCGCCTGCTGGGCGACGACGGCGTCTTGTGGCTCTCCACTCCGCTCGGCGGCCAGGTCGAGGGCAACCACTACCACCGCAGCGTCTACCAGCGCGACATGCTGCTGCCGTATCTGCGGGAACATTTCCACGAGGTCGATATCCGCTACCAGCGCGGCGAAGAGTTCTTCGACGAGCCGCTCACCCCGCCCCACAGCGCCGGCTTCAGCGACGAATATGCAATCGCCGAGTGCCGCCGTCCGCGCCGCTACGATCCGGAGCTGGTCTCGATCATCATCCCCGTCCGCAACGAGCGCGACCTGACCGCGGAATGCCTGGCCAGCATCGCCCGCAATACCACTCAACCCCATGAACTGATCCTGGTTGATGATGCCTCGGAGCCCGAGACCGCCGCCTATCTTGAGTCCCTCGACAACGCCACCGTCATCCGCGACGACACCCAGCGCGGCTTCGCCGCCGCCATCAATCGCGGCATCCGCGCCGCCCGCGGCGCCTTCCTGCTGCTACTCAACAACGACACCCTGGTCACGCCCGGCTGGCTCGGCCGGCTCATCGACCACACCCGCCAAACCCCGGTCGGCATCGTCGGCGCCGTTTCCAACCACGCCGCCGAGCCCCAGCTCTACTCCGAACTGGACTACCCGGACACCCCCGCCCTCGACCGGCAGTCCCTCCGTCTCGCCGACGAACTGAAGGGCCTGCGCCTGAGCGTCCCCAAGGTCACCGGTCTCTGCATGCTAATCCGCCGCGACCTCATCCAGACCATCGGCGGATTCGACCCGCGCTACGGCCTCGGCTATTGCGAAGACGACGACTTCTGCGTCCGCGCGAAACTCGCCGGATTCGACATCGCTGTCGCCCGCGATGTCTTCATCCACCACTACGGCAGCCGCACGATGTCCGCCGAGAGCGACAACCCCGACGATCGAATGCAGTCAAACTGGGTCGTCTTCAAGGAGAAATGGGGCCTCCAGCTGCCCGGCCCCAGCGACATCTTTAATGAGTTCGTTGCCGCCCACGAGCAGCTGGTCGGCCGGCGTTTCGACCTGGAATCGTGCTACGTACCGATCGACCATGAACCTGCCTGAGCCGCACCACTCTCTGTCACCGTGACAGCTGATTCACC
>CAYYTN010000478.1:0-1566 GCA_964474495.1 uncultured Chloroflexota bacterium | reverse complement strand
CAACTACTGGGACGTCCATTTTCCCTACGACGCCCCCGAGCGCTACCGGCGGCGGGTCCAGAACGGCGCCGAGCCGGACTTCCCCGACGACGCCACCATCCGCCGCGACCACGATCACTTCTACGGCCCGCACACCGCCCGCGACTGGCGCCCCGAGGCTCTCTACCCGGGCATCACCGAAGCCTGGCCCGGCATCCGCCCCGCCATCCGCGACCGCGACGACTTCATGTACTTCTGCGACGGTCACGATGCCGGCATCGCCTACGTGGACGAGTGCGTCGGCCGCCTGCTGGCCATCCTCGACGAGCAGGGCGTCGCCGAGGACACCGCCATCATCATCGCCGCCGACCACGGCGAGACCATCGGTGAGCAGGGCATCTACTGGGCCCACACCAACGCCAGCGAAGGCACCGCCCACGTCCCGCTCATCATCCGCTGGCCGGGTGTCACCCGCCCCGGGACCGTCAACGACGGCCTGCTCTACCACCTGGA
The DNA here is from genome assembly GCA_964474495.1 of uncultured Chloroflexota bacterium. Lineage (GTDB taxonomy): Bacteria > Chloroflexota > UBA11872 > UBA11872 > VXNJ01 > JASLPR01. Next base: position 1,074 of record CAYYTN010000478.1, on the reverse strand, counting down.
CCTCCCGCCAACCATGCTCGATCTCCTCGGACATGAAATACCGCCCGGCTGGAGCGGTGAATCGTTCGCCCCGGCGCTGCGCGGTGACGCCTGGCCCGGGCGCGATCACCTCATCTGGGGAATGGGCATCTGGACCGCCCAGCGCGCCGTGCGCACCCGCCGGCACCTCTTCATCCGCACCCTGCACCCGGGGCTCTACAACATCGACCGGCTCAACCTCTTCGACCTGGAACGGGATCCTTGGCAGCGGCACAACCTGGCCGATTCCGAGCCCGACCTCGTCGCCCGCCTCGACCACCTGCTCAACGAATGGTGGCATTCCCACTGCACCGGACCCGGCAGCGCCCGCGATCCCATGGCCGATCTCCTCCACGCTTCCTACCGGGCCAACGGCGGACTGCGCTCCAGCGGGCCCGACATCGACTTCCCGGCCGAGCATTTCGTCAGCTACCTCCGCGAAGACGGCCGCCCCGAGCAGGCCGCCGACCTCTCCCGGCGGCGGGGGCTGCCGATCTGAGCGGGCCGCTCCGACCTCTCACTTCCGTGAAAACGTACCGCCCAACCGCCGGGTCCATGACAGAATAGGGCTAAGCGAGTGGGCGGAGGACGTGGGATTCGTGACCATGGACCGCCCGCAGCGAGTATCCTGACAACCGATAGCGACCGGCATCGATGGAGACGCCGATCAGCACGAGTGGGGAATTCGACTTGCCAGACCGCACAAGGGGCCGTCGGTCAGTGGCCGCAGCCGCCGTGTCGCGGCGCCGGCTGTTCGCCGCCACCGCCGCCGGCCTGGTAGGCGGAGGCGCCCTTGCCGGGCTGTCCTTCCTGGACTCGCGAGAGGACGCAGCGCCGCCGGTCATCGTCGTGGCGCCGGACGATTCGCTGCCCGCGGAGGCCGAGATCGCGCCAGTGGCCGGGGCGGCCTCGGGCGCACCGGCGCCGGTCGAGGCGATCGCCGTGTCTCCGACCATCGCCCCACCAGCGGCTCCGGCCGCCATACCCGCCGCCGGCGCGCCGGCGGCCCGCGACGCCCGCCTGACGGCGCCCCAGCAGGGCAACCCCGCCGCGGCC
>CAYYTN010000477.1:0-1579 GCA_964474495.1 uncultured Chloroflexota bacterium | reverse complement strand
GAAAGCTCGCGGACGACCCACCGGGCGGCGGACTCGGTGGACGCGTGCCGGTACTTCGCGGCGCTGATGGTGGGGGCGCTGAACGGGGTGGAGAAGCGAGATCTGCTGGCGCCGGGGTACGGGCCCTGGGAAGACGAGCCGCTGGCGCCACGAGTACGCACGGTGGCGGACGGGTCGTTCCGGGAGAATGAGCCGCCCGAAATCAGCGGCGACAACGACGTTGTGAAGACGCTCGAAGCCGCCCTGTGGGCGTTTGCCCGTACCGACGAGTTCGAGGAGGGCTGCGTGCAGGCGGTGGCGCTGTGGCTGGACGCGGATACGACCGGGGCGGTGTACGGGGCGCTGGCCGGGGCCTACTACGGGGAGGTGGCGCTGCCGGACCGCTGGCTGGCGAAACTGCGGCACCGGGACCTGCTGGTTGATTTCGCCGAGGGGCTTTGCCGCCTGTCCGAACGGCTGCCCGGATAGGGCCAAAACGGTCCCCCGGAGGGGTATGATCGGGTATTGCAGGGACGGTCGGTATTCCCGAGGTAGGGCATTGATTCGAGTCGAGCGAGCGATTGTGACCAGGACGGCGGCGGCACTGCTGGTGCTGATGCTGGCGGCATTGCTGGCCGGATGTGGCGACGTGGCGGTGGCGGCGGAACCGGCGGCGGCGCCGGTGATCGAGGAAGAGTCTGCGATCGAAGAGGAACCGGTGGTGGAGGAAGAGCCGGTGGCGGTCCCGATCGACTTCGGCGAAATCCCGGTGGGGGGCATGGACGAGTACCCTACGACGCCGGAAGAGTGCATCTGCGGCGATGAGGCGTTGGAATTGCTCGAACAACTGAACAAAGAGAGGGCACAAAAGGCGGCGGCCGAGGAATAGGCGTTGGGGAACGGCACTTGCCGAAGGAGGCGCTATGGCGGCAGCGAAGAAACTCGATCTCTACCGGGATAACAAGCAGGAGTATGGCGCGGGCAAGAAGCCGCGCCTGGTGGATGTGGGGCCGGGGCGGTACCTGGTGGTTCCCGGGGAGGGAGCGCCGGGTGGGGAGATATTCATGGCGCGAATGCCGCCGCTGTACGGGATGGCCTACACGCTGAAGTTCACCAGCAAGTTCGCCGGCCGCGACTATACGTTCGGCAAGCTGGAGGGAATCTGGTGGGCCGAGGGCAGGGAAATGCAGGTGGTGGCGGACCTCGATCCCGGCGACCTCCGCTGGAAGCTGTTCATGCGACTGCCCGAATTCATCGGCGAGGATGACCTGGCGGCGGCTCGCGAACAGCTACGCGAAAAGGGCAAGGGCGATGGAGTGGAACTGGTGGGCCTGGAGGAGATGGCGGAGGGAAAGTGCGTGCAGGCGTTGCACGTGGGGCCGTATGACCAGGAGGACGCAACGATGGCGTTGATGCGGGAGTTCGCGGAGGCGAATGGCCTGGAATTCAGCGGGCGGCACCACGAAATCTACCTGTCGGACCCGAATCGGACGGCGCCGGAGAAACTGCGGACGATTCTGCGGAACCCGGTGACGGCGGCGATGTTCATGCGGCCTCCTGCGCCGGGGCGGCGGAGGCGGAGAGGCTACGCGCGACAAGG
>CAYYTN010000476.1:0-1603 GCA_964474495.1 uncultured Chloroflexota bacterium | reverse complement strand
CCGCAACCGATCTCCAGCACCGTGCGCCCGGCAAACCCCTGCTCCCGCAGCGCCGCCAGCAGCTGCTCCTGGTCCGGCTCCAGCCCGTCCGAGCCGGTTGCGCGATCCTCGCTCATGCTCTCCCGATCTTCGACCGGTCTCTCCCGATCGACCCCGCGGCATTCTTGCACAGCCGCAGCCGGCCGCTGTTTCTCCTGGTGCCGGCTGAGCCAGGCTGGCCCGCCGGCCTTCTTTCTGCTACCTGCTCGCGAGCCCCTGGCGATGCGGAGTCATTCGGAAAGACCTGCCTGTGGCAGGCGCACCCGATCCAGCAGCTTCGCCGACCGGGACTCCGCCCCCAGCACCGCCGTCACGTAGGCCTTTAGCAGGTCCTCCAGTTCCCGTTCCAGTTCCGGGTCCGTCTTCAATCGCCCGGCCGAGCCCGGGTCGGCCCCCAGCAGCCAGCGCAGCGACTTCAGCGCCCGCGGCGTTACCGGCAGCGACATCCCCTCCGTCCGGCAATTCGGACACACCACCCCACCGGCCAGCGGCGCGAACCGATTCGTCACCTCTTCCAGCGCCTCCCCGCACTCCACGCAGACCTCCAGGTGCGGCCGGTAGCCGGCCCGGGTCAGTGCCTGCAACTCGAATTGCCGCAGGTGGAGCCCCGGCCGCTCCGCCGTCGCGATCGCCGCCAGCGCCACTCCGAACAGGTCGAACATGTACCCGTCCGCCTCCGACTCCGGCGTCAACCGGTCCAGCGTCTCGCCGGCCCACGATGCCTGCGCAAACCGCTCCAGGTCGCCCGCCAGCTCCGGGTACGTCGTCAGCGTCTCCGCCTGCGTCAGCACATCCAGGTTCGCGCCAACGGCCAGGTACACGTCCACCTTCGTGAACAGCTCAATATGCCCGGCCAGCCGGCTCTGCTGTTTGCGCACTCCCTTCGCCACCGCCCGCCGCTTGCCGTGCTCGCGGGTGTACAGCGTCACGATCCGGTCGGCCTCGCCAAGGTCGTGCCGCCGCAGCACGAACCCGGTCGCCCGATAGGTTTCCGATCGTTTCAAGCTCACCGGCTGCGTCCGTTCATCGCCGTCTTCTCCCCCGATCCTCGCTACAGTCCATTATATGTAGCAGCATCCCCGGTTCACTTCTGGTGGCGAGTTGCGTTGACGTATTCCAAACAAGAACAGGCTGTGAGCCTGCTTGGTACCGACCCCGGCCAGGAATTGCTCGCCGGGCTCGCCCCCGCCGACCTGCGCGGCCCGCGCCTCCCGGCCACCGTCCAGCGCCTGCGCAGCGACTGGCCCGCCGAAGTCGTCGCCCTGGCCATCGACCTGGTCGCCGGCCGCGCCGCCGCACGCCGCAAATTCGGTCCCAGCGCCCCCCGCTGGTACACCCCCACCGCCCTCCAGCAAGCGTCCTCGGCCGCCACCGCCGCCCATCGCGCTCGCCGCCTGGCTCCGCTCGGCCGCATACTCGAGTTCTGCGCCGGACTCGGCGGCGACACCCTGGCCCTGGCCCGCGCCGGCGCATCGGTCACCGCCTACGAATCCAACCCCCTCCTCGCCGCGATGCTCCGCCGCAACCTCGCCGAGGCCGGTCTCGAAGCCAACGTGGAGATTCA
>CAYYTN010000475.1:376-1622 GCA_964474495.1 uncultured Chloroflexota bacterium | reverse complement strand
GGGGCAGGAAGTCGGCGAGCGGGGCCTGGACCTCGACCAACTCGGGCGCAGCCTGGGTGTCACCGCCGAAGACGAGCTTCAGGGTGATCCCGATGGCGCCGAGGGCGAAGACCGAGACGAGGCAGAGGTCCTGGCAACCCGTCCGCGTGCGCCATGGGTTCTGGCCGGCCGGCAGCTGGCCCCCTCCCCCGGCGGCCGGCGTGAAGGCGATCTCGATACGGTTGTTGCCGGTCTGACCCGGGAGCTGGGCGCGGGTGGTGGCGAAACTACCCTCGAAGGCGCGCGTGAGAGCCATATCCACCCATTGCTCGGAATGCTCCAGCAGCAGGTCCTCTTCCGTATCGTATTGAACCGCGATCAATGAATAGCGGCTGGAAATCGTGTCGTTCTGGAAGTCGTAGGTGAATTCGACCTTGCCCCGCAGGTGGTCGGCGGGCGTGTCGGCGTCCCGATATTCCGGCACGCGCAAGAGGCTGCGCCGGGCACGCGGCGGTATGTTGCCGAGCTCGGTGATCGGGATGTAGCGGGCGAGCGTGATCGCCCCCAAGCCGTCCACCGTCCCCTTGACCGTCCAGGTCGTACCCGAGGTGGATACGAACTGGCCTTCGAGTCGGTTCGGCATCTTGGCGGTCAGGACCAGCCGCACGGTGCTGGGCGATTGCGCCCGCCATTCACCCGCCAGCGGCGGCGCCGCCCGCGCCGAGATCGCAGCCGGAACCAGGACGGCTGAAAAGAGGAGCATGATGATGAATGGGCGAACGTGCATGGCGATCCCTCCCGGCTGGCATCCAAGCCACGTCCGCCGCACAGTACGTAATACCAAGCAGCGATGATAGGAACGCATCGCGCCAGGCCAGCCGCCCTTCGCTTGAATTGCGCGGTGGCGGCACATAGGCTCCGGCGAGGCGCGTAGCGGGGGACGTAATGGCGGATTCGAAGCGGACGGTGACGGGGAACGGGGCCGATGCCCCGGAAGTCTTCGACGTGCTGATCGTGGGGGCCGGGTTCGGCGGGCTCTACATGCTGCACTGCTTGCGGGGGATGGGGCTCTCGGTCAAGGTCATCGAGGCTGCCGGCGGGGTCGGCGGGACGTGGTACTGGAACCGCTATCCGGGTGCACGGTGCGACGTGGAGAGCGTGCAGTATTCCTACCAGTTCTCCCACGAGCTGGAACAGGAATGGGATTGGCGCGAGCGCTATTCGGCGCAGCCCGAGATCCTCGAATACGCCGAGCACGTGGCCGACC
>CAYYTN010000475.1:0-366 GCA_964474495.1 uncultured Chloroflexota bacterium | reverse complement strand
GGTCCGATTTGCGCCGGGACATCCAGATCGACACCCGCGTGGGGGCGGCCCGGTTCGACGAGGCGGCGGCGCGCTGGGACACCGAGACGAACGACGGCGCGCGGCTTTCAGCCCCGTTCTGCATCATGGCCACGGGATGCCTGTCGGTGACCAACACGCCCGACTTCGAGGGCATCGAGGATTTCGCGGGCAACACCTACCACACGGGCCGCTGGCCCCACGAAGGGGTGGATTTCACCGGCCAGCGGGTCGGCGTGATCGGCACCGGCTCCTCCGCCATCCAGGCGATTCCACTGATCGCGAAGGAGGCCGCACACCTGACCGTTTTCCAGCAGACGCCGAATTTCTCGGTTCCGGCGCAGAACG
>CAYYTN010000474.1:0-1634 GCA_964474495.1 uncultured Chloroflexota bacterium | reverse complement strand
GCCAATCGGCGGGGACGATCTGAGCGCCGGCCCAATTCCCGTCGTTGAGCCAGAGGAGGCCGAGGCGGGCCATGTCGCGGGCGGTGCATTCGAGGATGGTGGCGTAGCCGAAGATGCCCTTGCGAGCGACTTCGGGCATGGCAAAGTTCTGGTAGCGCCAGGTCCAGGTTGCGCCGATGGGGTCGCGTATCCAGCGGTCGAAGAGGCTGCCGATGCCGGGTCCGGCTTCAGGGTCGGCGGTCTTGTAGAGGTTGTAGGTGGCGGCGATGGCGTGGGAGAGGATGTTCATGCCGAAGGTCTGGTAGTGGAACTTCCGGCCGGGGGCCTCGCCGGGCTTCATGTAGCCGGAGGTGTTGCCGATTAACTGGCGGAAGGTGATGGCGGCGTTCTCGGGGAAGGCGTGGCGGCCGGGCTTCGGACCGAAGCCTTCGGGGACATCCATGAGTTCGGGGTAGTAGTCGACGACCGGGTCGTCGGCCGAACCGATGCGGCCGTCGGCGATGGCGATGGCGAGGCTGGAGGAGAGCGTGGATTTCCAGGCGGAGGCCTGGTACTGGCGCTCGTCGGCCGGGACGCCCTGGTTCCATTCGGCGGCGATGCGGCCGTGGCGGACGACCAGAAGGCGGTAGGGCTTGTCGCCGGCGATATCGGCCTGCCACTCGCCGACGGCGGCCAGCTCCTCAGGATCGAAGCCGAGCTCGGCGGGATCGGCGGTCTGCCAGTCGTTTCCGGGAAAGACGCTCATCACCAGGCCGGGTCGGTGTCGTTGAAGTCGTTCTTCGTCAGGAGGTCGCCGAACTGGCCGCGCTCGGGCGGGTTCTCGAGGTCCAGGATGAGGATGTCGCGGGTGTTGACCATGTCGCCGGCCTGGCGGGTGTAGAGCAGGCCGGTGCCGTCCGGCGAGGGCGCCGGGAACCCGACGGCGATGAAGCTCTGCAGGTAGATGATGGTCTGGACTTCGCTCCCGTCGAAGCGAGTGACGAACATGAAGGAGCCGCCGCCCAGGTCGTTGACCAGACCCTTGCGGGTGCAGGGCTCGGCGAGGACGTCGCCGAAGGCCGAGGCGCCGGCCGCGCCGGCGTCGATGACGTAGGCGGTCCAGGCGTGGTTGTCGTCCTTGTTGGCGACGCAGGGGAAGAGGATTCCCTCTTCGCGGACCGTTCCGTCGGGTTCGATGGCGACGGCTTCACGGCCCTCGTTGTCGACGACGAGGACGTACTCGCCATCGGGGGACCAGAACGCGCGACCGAGCGCGCCGGTGTGGATGATTTCTTCGTTGAACGGAGCGGCGAGTTCGATTACGACCAGCTCGGCTTCGTCGCGGACGACGGCCAGTCGGGTTCCGTCGGGGCTGAAGGACGGGTAGAGGTCGTTGGAGCCTGCGACGCCGGAGATCTGCTGCTGGCCGGAGCCGTCCACGCGCATCAGGAAGGTGGCCCAGTCGCCGGTGCGCTGCGAGGAGAAGGCCAGGTAGGCGCCGTCCGGTGAGAAGGCGGGCCAGCGATCGTCGGCGTCGGCGTCGGTGAGCCGGGCGACATCGGAACCGTCGATTTTGGCGCTGTAGATCTCGAGGTTGCCGTCGCGGTCGGAGGTGAAGGCGAAGATGTCCCCGGGGCGCGGTTCGGCGGAGATTT
>CAYYTN010000473.1:0-1636 GCA_964474495.1 uncultured Chloroflexota bacterium | reverse complement strand
CCGCGGCCTGCAGGAGAGCGCCGACGACCATGCTCCATTTGCGGCTGAAACGGTCGGCCAGGACGCCGGTGGGAATTTCGAACACCAGCAGCGAGATACCGTACGTCGACATGAGAATCATCACCTGGCCCAGGCTGAGTCCGCGATCCAACCAGAACAGCACCAGGATCGACACGATCGCATTTATCGCCGCGCCGAAGACGAAGCCGAACAGGTAGTAGCGACCGACGTTGCCGGTGCTCAAGAATCGACCCGGGCGACGCGGGCTACGGCCCATCAACGACGCTCGGGATCAGGGGCAAATCGCGGCTCCGGGGCACGTCCACGGCCGCGGTTCATCTCTCGCCCTGGCGGGGCGGACGCTCCCGATCCGACCGATCCACCGGCGCGTGGGCAGCGGTCAGAATTGATTCTGAACCGGTACCGCTCGACCGGTCCGGAGTGATTCCTGGGCGGCGACGCCGACGGCCACCGCGCGGGAGCCGTCCACGATGTCCGGTTTGGGCGCCTCATCATTTTCCAGCCATTTCGCCATGTTGTGGAAGTAGGCCACCAACTCGCCGGCATGCCCTTCAATCGGGACCCCGGCGAATCGCAGCGGTTGAGTTTCCAGCGTTGCGTGCTCAGATTCCCCGTCAACCCCGATGTCCAGTCCGATGATGGTGCCCTTCGTCCCGTAGATCTGAACATGCTGATGGATGTCGTGGGAACTGTTGACCGAGCCGCACATGACCAGCATTCGTCCCAGGGCGCCGCTCGCGAATTTGAGATTCAATATCCAGATGTCCTCGATGGGATAGCCGGCGATCACTTCAGAGTTCCGGGCGAATGCACTTACCTCCACGATGTCGCCGGCAAACCACCGCAGGCAGTCGATCGCGTGGGCGCCGCCGCCGAACAAGAACTGCTGGGGGACAGTGACCCGCCAGGTGGTCCGCTCACAGATGCTGCGAAGATCGTGGATGTAGCCGGTTTCGATGAAATTGATGCGGCCGATTCGGCCTTCGTCTACTGCCTGTTTCGCGGCGGCGACCTTCGGCAGCACCCGCCAGGTTTGCGCCATCACGAATTTGAGTCCGGTTTGCCGGACGAGCGCGGCCATCTTTTCGCAGTCCTCAAGCGTCGTGGCCAGCGGCTTGGTGCAGACGATGTGCTTGCCGGCCTCCAGCGCGGCGATCACGTGCTCGGCGTGCAGGTGATCGGGAGTGAAGACGCCGACCACGTCCACCTCGGATCGTTCGAGCAGCTCGTGATAATCGGTGGTCGCGAAGGCCACGCCGGAATCGCCGGTCGCCTGCTCAAGGAGGTCCGGGTCGAGGTCCGCGACGGCGCGGACTTCGATCGGGCTGTCGGGGTCGCGGTTGAGGAGCAACGCTCCCTTCCCGACACCCAGTCCGATGATCCCCAACCCTATCTTGTCCATTTGCTCACCCTTCTTCCGGCGGTTCCCCGGGCACGCTTTGGCGTCAGGGGATGATAGGACAGCCGTTCTCACCCGGGTGAACTTGAGAAACGGCAATGTGGACGCTTTGCCGTCCAACGTTCCTCGACTGGCCTCCCGCCGGCGGACGTACTGCCCAACCTGAAGACCGTTTCCTAGCAGATCGTCGCCGCACCCAAACCGCGAATGCGTTCC
>CAYYTN010000472.1:0-1642 GCA_964474495.1 uncultured Chloroflexota bacterium | reverse complement strand
CCCCGGTCGTGGGTTCCACGATCATCGCTCCCGGCGAGGAGACCTTCATCATCGTCCGCTCCAAGATGACCCCGGGCATGGGCGGCCCCCACGAGTTCCACGTCCTCCTGCAAACCGACGACCCGGTCGAGCCGGAGCACACCCTGGTGTTCAAGGCCGACTTCCAGTGACGGCGTCCAGGCGCCTTTTCCACTCCGAAAGGCAACTCCCGGCGAGCCCATCCCGCCGTAGTTTCCTGCTGGCCGGCGTCGCCCTGTCGCTCGCTCCGCTAACCGGCTGCGGCGACAACGGCCCGGCGCTGCCCCGCTACGCCGATACCGACCCTATCCGTCGCGCCTACCGCACCGCCCACGCCAACGTCGCCCTGTTCGAGCAACTGCCCTGCTACTGCGGCTGCGGCGCCAGCATCGGCCATCGCCATCTGCGCCACTGCTTCCTCACCGACGACGGCGCCTGGCACGACCATGCCGCGGAGTGCTCCATCTGCATCGAAGAGGCCCTCGACGCCGCCTTCATGCTCGCCGAAGGTGCCACCGCCGCCCGTATCCGCGCCGCCATCGACGCGACCTACTCCGGCCTGGCCGACCCCACCGACACCCCGCCGGTCACCGGCTGAACCGACCTAGGTGGCCCGCTCCCGGGCCACGTCCGCCAGTTCCATCCGGCTCACGTAGCGAATCCCCGGCACCGCCGAAGCCAATACCACGATCAGCAGGACCACCGCGAGCACCCCCACTGTCAACGGTTCCACGACCGCCCGGTTGAACGAGAACGCATCGCTGTTGAACAGTTTCACCGCCGGCTCCGACAGCAGCCGCCCGACAATCAGTCCACCGGCGATTCCGAGGATCCCGATTCCCAAGTTTTCCAGCGTCACGATCGCCGCCACCCGTCCCATCCCGGCCCCGATCATCCGCATCGTCGCCAATTCGCGGCGGCGTTCCATCACCGAAACCGTCACCGTGTTGAATACCACCGTGAAAGCCAGCAGCGCCGCAAACAGCACCATTATCCCGATAATCCCGTAGAACAACCCCATGAACTCATCCAGCATCTCGCGGATGCCGAAGGCCGTGGACGTGTAGGCCACGTCCGGCAGCTTCTCCAGTTCCCGCACCATTTCGCGGTCTCGCCCCGGCTCGGCCAGCGCCATCACCCCGGTCACGCTGGCGCCGAGTCCGATGCGATCCTGCAGCGCTGCCAACGACAGGTAGGCGTTGCTGCCCATCATCTGCTGCACGAATCCGGTGATCTCCACTTTTTCGGCGAATCCGAACGCCACCACTTCGATCTCATCGCCGACCTCCACCCCCAGGCGCCCCTGAAGTCCCATCGCCAGCCGCAGCCCGGCATCCGGCGTTACCCGGTTCTGCTGCACGTCGAGCAGATTCCACAGCCGGGCATCTTCCGGCAGGCCCACCAGCACAGTCGAGTAGCGCTCGCCATTCACCCGGATCTCCACCGGCACCTGGATCAACGGTTCCACTTCCGCTACCCCCGGCATTTCCCGGATTTCGGCCACGATGCCCTCATCCACCGGCGTACCGAAAATCACCGTCGCGTCGTGGGGCATCGTGACTTCGAATTCCTGGTCGATCAGCGAGTTAATGGTGTCCATGTAGGCAACCGAGATCACCACCAC
>CAYYTN010000471.1:0-1658 GCA_964474495.1 uncultured Chloroflexota bacterium | reverse complement strand
GGCGCTGGCGGAGGTGGTGCGGACGACGGCGGCGAAGACGGTGGAGATGCACGGCGGGAGCGACCCGGAAATCGCGGTGGTGCTGGCGGACGCGAGTCGGTTGCACGAGTTGAATCGCAGGTTTCGCGACGTGGACCGGCCGACGGATGTGCTGGCGTTTCCGAATGACGGCGGCGGCGATGTGGCGATCGCGGTGGATATCGCGACGGAACACGCCCGCGAGGCCGGCTGGTCGCGGGAGCGCGAGGTGGCCTACCTGACGGCGCACGCGGTGCTGCATCTGCTGGGTCATGACCACGATGAGGATGCAGCGTACCGAACGATGCGGGGGGCGGAGGAGCAGGTATTGGAGGCGCTGGGCTACCGGCGGACGGAGGAGTTTTGATGGCCCGGGGCAGTTGGGACGGCGCGGTTCCGGTCGAGTCGCTGGCCAAGGTGAACCTGGGGCTGGAGATCACCTCGAAGCGCGAAGACGGCTTTCATGAACTGGTGTCGGTGATGCAGACGGTGGGCCTGGCGGACACGTTGCTCTTCGAACCGGCGGATGAGATTTCAGTGGAGTCGGGGGTGGCCGGATTGCGGCAGGAGGACGACCTGATGTGGCGGGCGGCGATGGCCCTGAGGGAAACGACCGGGTCGCAGGCAGGGGTGCGCATCCGGGCCGAGAAGCAGATCCCGTCGCGGGCGGGGTTGGGCGGGGGAAGTTCGAACTGCGCGGTGGTGCTGCGGACGCTGAATGAACTGTGGGAAACCGGGCTGTCGATTGCGCGGCTGGCGGAGATCGCGGCGCGGCTGGGGTCGGATCCGGCGTTCTTCCTGTGGGGTGGAACGGCGCTAACGACCGGGCGCGGCGAAATTGTCGAGCCGCTGCCGGACGCGCCGGAACGCTGGATCGTGCTGGCGAAGCCGGCGGAGTCGCTGAGCACGCCGGGGGTCTATGCCGAGTTGCGAGCGGCGGAGCACACCGACGGCCAGGCGACCCGGGAACTGGCGGCGGGGCTTAGAGAAGGGCGGCTGGACTACGGGCTGATGCGCAATAACCTGGCGCCGACGGCGCTGCGGCTGTGCCCGGCGATGGGGCCGGTGCTGGCGACGCTGCGGGAGCGGTCCGATTTCGCGATGGTGTCGGGCAGCGGGAGTACCTGTTTCGGGTTGTTTGAGGACGAGACGGCGGCGAAGGAAGCGGTCCGGGAGCTGGGCAAGCGGGATGCCTGGGCAGCGCTGGGCAGGTCGACTGGAGCCGCGCCGGGGTAAGAACGGGACTATCCCGGGGCCGTGGCCGGATAGAATTGCCGATCAGTGGGGCGTCGCCAAGTGGTAAGGCACCGGCCTTTGGAGTCGGCATTCGTAGGTTCGAATCCTACCGCCCCAGCCGGGGACGCCCACCGGGGCGTCCGATGAAGTGACGGGCATGAAGTCGAGGGAACGATCTTGACCGGAATGCAGGTAAGCGGCCGGAACAGGGCCCGATGAACGCGGGATCGACGGCGGCGGTGATCCTGGCGGCGGGAAAGGGCACGCGGCTGAAGTCGGCCCGGCCGAAGCCGCTGCACGAGGTTGCCGGGCGGCCGTTGTTGCGGTTTGCGCTGGACCTGTGCGGGGACGCGGGGCTGGGACCGGTGACACTGGTGTACGACGCGGAGCACCCGGAAGTGGTG
>CAYYTN010000470.1:0-1667 GCA_964474495.1 uncultured Chloroflexota bacterium | reverse complement strand
CGAGATCGACCTGATTGTCCGCAACCGCTCGACGCTGGTCTTTATCGAAGTCAAAGCGAGGAGAGATATCGAGGCGGCGCTCAATGCCCTGGGGGCGCATCAGCGGCGGCGCATCGAGCGGGCGGCGCGGCTGTATCTGGCGCACCGCCCTGAGCTTGCCCTGCCTGAATGCGCGCTTTGACGTTCTTGTGCTGGCCCCCTGGCGGCTGCCGCGCCACCTGGCCGATGCCTGGCAGGAGCAATAATCCCTACAAGATAGCGTGGTATTCCACTATAAACCTACCTTATCCTGTGGATTCAAACCTTGGAGGTCGGGAATGTTCCGGCAGTCGAAGCCGCTTTTTCTTTCCTGCGTCCTGCTGTTGCTTGGTATTGGCCCGCTCACCGGTTGCGTCGAAACCGCCGTCGGCGCCGGCGCGGCGGCGGGCCGGGTTGGGTCGGCGGGTGCGCCCGGGGGCGGGGTGTCGCCGGCGGGGGGCTCGGGTGCGGCGGCCACGGGCGCGGGAACCGGTGTCGCCGAAAGATCGGTGCCGCGCTGCCCGCCGCGGGTCAGGGCGACGCCGGCGGAAAGCCCGCCAATGACGATGGCGGCGCCGCCGCCCAGGGCCAGCAGGCCGCGACGGCTAAGACGGCGCAGGCCGCCACGGAGATTGCCGGGATCGTTGGACATGGGCGGGGCTCGCATTCTGCCGGTGGAGCGGGCGCGTTTTAAGCTAGCACGCGGCGGGCGGTTGGGGCTCGGATGGGTTCCGGAATATGCGGAATCAGGGTCTCCGGTAACCTTAACCGGGAGCCGATGCTAGATGTGATGGTGATGAAACGCATGACCCGGGACGGCGAAGCCGGGCACATCTACGATGACGACATCAGCCGCCTGCCGGTCGAACTGGGGCGTCTGCATCACATTGCGGCGGAGATCAACTCGGGCCGCGAGTTGCCCGACGTGCTGGGGATCGTGGCGCACGTGGCCGCGGAGGAGTCGGCGACCGACAAGTCGGCGATCTTCTTGATGAACGACGACGGGGTAACGATGCGGCTGGGCAGCCACGAGGGCCTTACCGAGGAACTGGCCGAGGCCTGGTCGCAGATCCGGGCGGGCTACGGGGCCGGGGGGCTGGCGGCGATGAAGGGCCGGGTGGTGATCGTGGACGACATCGAGCGCGACCCGCTGACGGTGGCCGACCGGCCGCTGTATCGCCAGGCCGATATCCGCTCGGAATGGGCGGTGCCGATGATCGGGCGCGACGAGCAGGTGATCGGCGCTTTCGCGATGTACTACCCGATCTGCAAACGACCGGAACGTCGCCAGATCTTCATGGCCCAGCTGTATAGCTTCCACGCGGCGATGGCCATCGAACACGCCCGCCTGACCGAGCAGCTGGTGATCCAGGCGATTCGCGACGGCAAAACCGGGCTGTTCAATCACGACCACTTCCGCGAGCGGTTCGCGCTGGAACTGGAACGGGCCGACCGGCAGAAGCACCATCTGAGCCTGCTGATGGCCGACATCGACCACTACAAGAACTACAACGACACCTACGGGCACCTGATGGGCGACCGGGCGTTGACGATTATCGGGGCGACCTTCCGCCGGATCGCGCGGGCCACCGATATCGCGGCGCGCTACGGCGGCGAGGAATTCGCTGTGCTGCTGCCGGATACCGACG
>CAYYTN010000469.1:0-1673 GCA_964474495.1 uncultured Chloroflexota bacterium | reverse complement strand
GTTCTCGCTTGGACATCGGACCAGAGATTATTCGATCTGCCTGATTTTAGGCTGCGCGACGAGCAATAGCAGCAGGAGAACCATGGCGATGATGCCGGCGACACCGACGACCAGCGGCACGCTGGTGCGCTCGGCGAAGAAACCCATGGGCAGTCCGCCGACCGCGGAGAGCCCCCAGAGGATGATCTGCAGGGAGCCGACCCGGCCGCGATATTCGTCGGCGGCGATGAGCTGCATCAGGGCGCCGACGGTGAGCATGCTGATGCCGCTGCCGATTCCGGCGAGGACCAGGATGGCGGCGGAGAGGGCCAGCGAGGGCGAGAGCGCCAGGCCGATGGTGCCGGCGGCGGCCAGGAAGCTGCCCGCGAACAGCAGGTAGCCCTTGCGGCGCATGTTGCCCATCGCGGCGGTGAGCAGCGAACCGAGCAACCCACCGGCCCCGGCCGCACCCATCAGAATTGCCAGCCCGCCGGGACCGGATTCGTAGACATCTTTGACGAAGGCCGGCAGGAATTGCATGTAGGGAATCAACAGCGTGGTGCTGACCGCCCCGGCGAGGAAGACCCCGCGCAGCTGCGGATGGGTGAAGGCATAGCGCATGCCCTCGACCATGTTGGCGACGAAGCCGCTGGCGCCGGTGGGGGCGATGGTGGGGCGAACGCGGATGCGACGCAGGTTCTGCGAGGCCCAGAAGTAGGCGCCGCCCTGGCCGATGTAGCAGGCGAAGGGGCCGATGAGGGAAAGCAAAAGGCCGGCGATCTGCGGTCCGATGATGCGTGACGTGTTCAGGGCGAACGAGTGCAGGGCGACGGCGTTCATGATTAGCTGGCGGCCGACCAGCGAGGCGATCAGCGCCTGGCGGGCGGGGATGTTGATGGAGGTCATGGTACCGGCGATGACCGCGGCGATCAGCAGGTGCCATGGTTCCAGCAACTTCAAGAGCAGCAGCAGCGCCACCGCGATGGCCACCACGCCGGCGACCAGCTGTGAGTACATGATCAGGCGGACGCGGTCGATGCGGTCGGCGATGACGCCGCCAAACGGCGAAAAGAGGATCAGCGGAGCGGTGCGGGCCAGGGCGATGACGCCCAGGAACAGCGGCGAGCCGGTGAGCTCGTAGATGAGCCAGCCCTCGACCGTCTGCTGCATCCAGTAGGACAGCGAGGTGGCGACGTTGCCCTCCCAGACGATCCGGTAGTCGCGGACGCCGAGGGCGGGGAAGAGGCGGAGCAGGGGACGCGAGAGCCAGTTGTTGCCTTCAGGGATGGGCTCGTCGGCGCCGTCGGCGGGATCGGCGGCGGGTGCGTCGTGAGCCGTCTCGGCGGGCGCGGTGTCATCCGGATCGGCAGGCGCGGCGGCGTTGTCGGTCAAACCATGCGCCCCTCCCGTTCGCTCAGACCCGATCCACGCGGCCGGGCCGTTAATCGTGTGGCGAGCGCGATTGGGTGTCAAGCCGCCGACGAATGTTGCGGGGGCGGGTATATTGGTGGCCCGGTTTCACGGGAGTGGTTCTCAGGTTCGGATCAAGAGGCAGCAAAGGCGGATCGAATGCGAGTCGCGATCGGCGCCGACCATGCGGGTTTTGAGCTGAAGGAGACGGTGGCGGGCTGGGTGGCGGGGGCCGGTCACGAGGTGGTGGATGTCACGGCGGGGGTTGGGGCGGCGATGTTCCC
>CAYYTN010000468.1:0-1682 GCA_964474495.1 uncultured Chloroflexota bacterium | reverse complement strand
CGGCGCGCTGCAAAAGTTGGACGTCGGCGCGTTCGACACGGTGCTGATAACCGGCCTCGGCCCGGTGGGGCTGGGCGGGGTGGTGAATGCGCGGTTTCGGGGGGCGCGGGTGATCGGGGCGGACCCGGCGCCGTGGCGGGCCAAGCGGGCGCGGGAGATGGGGGCGGTGGCGGTGATCGACCCGGCCCAGCCCGCGATGGAACAGATTCGCGAGCTGACCGGGGGGCGGGGGGCGGACTACGCCATCGAGTGCTCGGGAAGTGTGGCCGCGCAGCGTTTGTGCATCGACGCGACGCGGCGGCTGGGCGAGGTGGCGTTCGTGGGAGTGAGCCAGGAGGAGATCGGGCTGTCGGTGAGTCGCGATCTGCTGCGGACCGGGCTGACGCTGGTGGGGAACTGGCACTTCAACCGGAAGGACTATGGCCGGATGCTGCAGGTGATCCGGGAGTCGGAGCTGCTGGATTTGCTGGTGAGCCACCGCTTCCCGATGTCGCGGCTGGAGGTTGCGTTTGCCCTGCAACGGGCGGGGGAGACGGCGAAGGTGCTGATCGACCCGTGGAACTGATCGGCCGGCCGGGCAGGGTGGGTAGTAGTCGCGGCGGACGCGGCCGGGATTGTTGACGTGATCGTTGCGCTGCTGGCGTTCACGGCGAAGCGGCTGGCGAGCAACGGCCTGCTGGTGCTGAGCACGGCGCTGGGCCTGCTGGTGACGGTGACGCTGGTGACGGCGATCCCGCTCTATTCGGAAGGGGTGAGCGGGCATCTGCTGAAGCTGGAGCTGGCCCGCCCGGACGCCAAGCGGACGCAGCCCCGGGGGAGCGTGCTGCTGAAGCACGTGAGCGACGAAGATCTGCCGACGTCGCGGCGGCTCTACGAGCAGGCGGACCAGTTCTTTGGCCGGTCGCTGGGGGCGGTGGTGGGGCTGGCGGAATTGGAACAGGTGAGCTACCTGCGGACGGCCAACATGGCGTTCTTGCCGATCGATGACCAGATCGCGGCGAGCGGACGCCGACGCGAGCCGAGCTACGGGATGTTCTTCGCGATGACGGGCATGCGGGAGAACGTGGCGATCCTGGAAGGACGGGCGCCGACGGCGGAGATCGAGATGGTGGAGGACTCGTCGGGGCGGCCGCTGGCGATGATCGAGACGATGATGACCAGCGACGCGCTGGACGGGGCGGGGCTCTTCGTGGGCGACCGGATCGAGCTCGTGTACGAGGAACCGGAGACGGAGGTGGAAAGCCTGATCGGGGTGGAGGTGGTGGGGCGGTTCGTGCCGCGGGATACCCACGCGACCTACTGGCTGTACAACGCGGAGACGGCTTTCGACCGGGGGGCGATGTACGTAGAGCGGCAGGTCTACCTGGATGAACTGGTGGCGAAGTATCCGGGGATCTTTTCGGAGGCGGCGTGGTACTCGGTGTTCGACCCGGATGAGATCAAGGCGACGAACTACGAGCGGATCACCGGAGGCCTGTACAACCTGCGGGCGACGACCAACAGCATCCTGCCGGGGACGACGCTGGAGGAGTCGCCGGAGAGCACGTTCGCCGAGTTCAACCGGCAACTCTTCTTCCTGAAACTGCTGCTGTTCATCCTGGGGGCGTCGATCGTGGCGATCGTGCTGTACTACATCAGCCTGTCGGCGGGGATGGTGGTGGATCGGCAGCGGAACGAGATTG
>CAYYTN010000467.1:0-1684 GCA_964474495.1 uncultured Chloroflexota bacterium | reverse complement strand
GTGCGGGTGCTGGTGGGGCCGGGGAACAACGGCGGCGACGGACTGGTGATCGCGCGGCACCTGGCGCGGGCGGGGGCCTCGGTGGACGTCGTGCTGGAACGGCCGCGAGATGACGATCGCAACCTGGAATTGGCGCGGGCGGAGTGGGTGCGGGTGCATGAACTCGGCGCGGTGCGGCTGCGGCGATTGGCGCGCCGCGCGGACGCGATCGTCGACTGCCTGCTGGGGATCGGCAGCGGCCCGCCGCTGCGGGGCGGGGTGCTGGCGATGCTGCGGGCGACGGCCGGCTACGGGGCCCTGCGGGTGGCCTGCGATGTGGCCAGCGGAATCGACGCCGACACCGGCGCGGCGGACGCGGATGCCTTTCGGGCGGACCTGACGGTGGCAGCGGGCCCGGTGAAATTGGGAAGCCTGCTGTACCCGGCGCGGCTGCTGGGCGGGGAGCTGGTCGGGACCGAAATCGGGTTGCCCTGGGAAGCGCTTGAAGGGCTGGCCGGGCGGGCGGTCGAGGAGGCCGGGACGCTGCTGCCGGGAAGGCCGGCGGACGGGCACAAGGGGACCTATGGCCGGGCGCTGGTGGTGGCCGGGAGCGGGCGGTTTCGCGGAGCGGCGACGCTGAGTTGCCTGGGGGCGCTGCGGGCCGGGGCCGGCTACGTGACCCTGGCCGGGATCGAGGCGGTGGTCGCGGCGACGGCGGCGATGACGCCGAGTGTGACGCTGGAGCCGCTGCCGGAGGAAGATGGTGGGCTGGCGGCGGCGGCCGGAGCGCGGCTGGTGGAACTGGCCAACGCGGCCGGGGCGGCGGCGGTGGGGCCGGGGCTGGGCCGGACGGCCGGGACCGAATCGATTACGCGGGAGTTACTGGCCGGGGCCGGCCCGGGTTGCCGGCTGGTGCTGGACGCGGACGCGCTGAACGTGCTGGCCCCGTTGGACGGGGCGGTGCGCGAATCGCGCGCGGAGGTGGTCCTGACGCCACATCCGGGCGAGATGGCGCGACTGCTGGGAGAGACGACGGAATCGGTGGGCAGCGACCGCCTCGGGGCCGCGCGCCGGGCGGCGGTGCGGAGCGGGGCGGTGGTGGTGCTCAAAGGCGCCGGAACGGTGGTGGCGACTCCCGAAGGCGACTACGCGGTCGCCCCCCAGGTGGCGCCGGCGCTGGCGACCGCCGGTTCGGGGGATGTGCTGGCCGGGATCATCGCGGCGTTGCTGGCCCAGGGGATGGCCACCTTCGCGGCGGCCACCGCCGGGGTTTTGATCCACAACCGCGCCGGGATGCGGGCCGGCGAAGGGATCGGGGTGGCCGGGACGATCGCCGAGGATCTGGCGGAGTTCGTGCCGGGGATCGTGGAGGAACTGCGGGGCTAGTCGAGCCAGTCGGACTTGTCGGATTCAGCCCCGCCGCTATGGGCTGCCCAGGTTTCGTCGACGAGGCGCTCGATGGTGTCGCGGGCGAAACCGCGACGCTGCAGATAGGCACCGAGTTTCTGCCGGAAGGTGCGCCAGTCCTCGCCCGCGAGGCGGGCGGCGCGGGTCTCGGCGAGAGGCCGGGCAACGTCGATTTCTTCGGGATAGGCGCGGTCGAGAGCGGCGTCGATGACCGCCTCGGCGACGCCCTTTTCGGCGAGCTCACGGCGGATCAGGAAGATGCCCTTCGGCCGCAGATCGAGGCGGGAACCGATCCAGG
>CAYYTN010000466.1:0-1700 GCA_964474495.1 uncultured Chloroflexota bacterium | reverse complement strand
TAGACAGTGAATAGAGCAATGTTTGGGATTGCTCGGAGTGGCCAGGGCCGGACGCTGCGGGAGGGCACGAATGGGGGATGGTGCTTACACTGTCCCAACGTGCGGCAGCGCGATTTGAAGGGGGCCCGGGCCGAAAGATGAACCGCCGGTCAGGCCGAGGAGAACGCCGCGCATGAATGCCGCCCAGTCGGGGTCGATCCGCTATGGAGAAGCCCGCACGGAGGGCCCGAACACGCCGCGCCGGAACCGGCGCATCAGGGTCGTGGCGGGAGTGGTCGCAATCATTGTCGCGGTGATCGCCGCAATCCTGGTCCTGGGTCCACGGAGCGGCGATGGGATTGAAGAGAAATTCCCGGAGGTCTCGAGCCCACAACTGATCAGCACGCTGGTCAGGTACGGGGAGGTTCCGGTGGTGGCAGGGGAGTCGCCGCTGGTTGACGTGTTGTTCGCGACGCCGGGCTACTTCTCGGCGACGAACCGCGAGATCCCGGAGGCGGTGGTCGATGACGCGTCCCTGGTCTTTTACGTGGTCCAGGAGATTCATGTCGGCGAACTGCCCCGCAAGACCTCGCCGCAGGTGAGCGTCGATGGCGGGCCGCTGGTCCAACAGGCCCAGGGGCAGATGGTGGCCGACTCGGAACACCACCGCACCAGCGCGCACATCTTCAATGCGGAGGAGCTGGGCATCTCGCTGGCGAACGCGACGACGCTGAGCAAGATCGAGATGGTGTTCCCGGCGGCGGACGGAATCGAACGGGAGAGCGCAAGGCTGACCTGGGATCTGCCGCTGGAATATTCGGACGGCGTTTCGGAGGATTACTTCCTGGTCGGCGGCGACGCAACGGTGTCGTCGATCCCGGTGTTCCAGGCTCCGTCGGTACTGGGTTGGAGCGCGTTCCTGGCGATCATGGCGGGCATGCTGGTCGCACTGACGCCGTGCCTTATCCAGCTGGGAATCTACTACGCGGCGGCGCTGGCGGGAGTCGGCGCCGAGGGCGAGGATGGCGAGACCCGCAGCGTGGTGGAGATTCGCCGGCACATCATGCAGACGGGACTGTTCTTCGCGCTCGGATTCACGATTGTGTACACGGCGGGTGGGGCGGTCGCGGGGGTTGTGGGGCAATCACTTTCGACGTTGAGTTTCTTCAGCACGTGGGCCCAGCCGCTCTCGATCGCCGCGGGGGTGGTGATCTTGCTGATGGCGGTGCGGGTGGCCTGGAACGCCCGGGTGCCGGTGGTGTGCAACCTGCCGCTGGGACGAATTATGGGACACCGCCGGCGGACCGGGGTTGTCGGATCGGCGGTGATGGGGTTCACATTCGCGGGCGGCTGCCTGAGTTGCTTCGCGGCGACGGTCCTGCCGGCATTGCTGATCTACGCCGGCTCGACGGGCTCGGTGATAACCGGGGCGGCGTTGCTGTTCGTGTTCTCGCTGGGAGTGAGCATTCCCTGCCTGGCAATCGCGTTCAGTGTCTCGCGCCTGGAACCCTTGCTGCTGCGCCTGCAACGAGCGGGGCCGACGCTGGGATTCCTGAGCGCGGGCATCATGGCGGCCTTTGGATTAACGATGGTGGCCTACCAGTTTCACGTTGTCAGCGGATGGATCTACAGCGTCATTGGAATGTCATAGGAGTCCCGTTGCCCGATGAGCGTCGAGACCCAACAGAGGAGCGCTAGCCCGGTGGGGAGGCAGTCGTTTG
>CAYYTN010000465.1:1295-1702 GCA_964474495.1 uncultured Chloroflexota bacterium | reverse complement strand
GACCCGCCACTCGGCTTCCTGCACCAGGGTGTGCAGTTCGTCCAGCGCGTAGGGGCCCAGCCACTGCAAGACGACGGCCCGCAGCTCCTCCACGTCCAGGTGACCGGCCACGATCAGTGCGACGATCACCGCGGCATCCTCCGGACCGCGGCCGGCGAGTAACGTGGCCCCTATCAAGGGCACATGCACCGCGGGTAGCGGCCAGTCGGGCACGGCCTCGGCGCTCGCCGCCGCCGCATCGAACAGGGGCGCGTAGTGGTCGCTCCGCTGAATCCAGCGCACGATGACGCCATCCTCATCCCAGGTCCAGCCGCCGCCAACGAGCTCCCGGGCGTCCACGTGCCCGATAGGGGCGCCGTCGGCGATCACCTCCACGGCGTCGGCCTCCACGAGGCGGGCGGCGCCGA
>CAYYTN010000465.1:0-1285 GCA_964474495.1 uncultured Chloroflexota bacterium | reverse complement strand
GGCTGACCCGGCAGGCCACGAACCCACAGGGCTGTGCGACCGCTCGCAATCAGGGCGCAGCCGGCGCGCCGACCGCGATCGGCCAGTTTGTTCAGCGCGTCGCGGAACTGCGCCTCATCCACCGGGGTTCGGGCTGCGGGCGTCATCGTCGGGATCGGGTGGCGCCCGCGTCCACCGCCGGTGGGGTGGCGTCGGCGCCTGGCGGCACCCAGGCACAGGTTGTCGGCCGGCCGTAGGGTTGGATGCGCTGCCAGAGTTGCAGGCGGACGGAGCGCCAGTGCTTGAGATGGGGGTCGTGGAACTCCCGCACCAGCCGGAAATGTTTGCGTATGGTCGGCTTGCGAGCGATGTAGCGGGGCGAGAACCACGAGCGCGGCCCGGCGACGATGAACTTCACCTTGTCCTGGCAGACCTTGTTCCAGAAGTCGGCCTCGGAGACCACGCCGGTCTTGAACGTCTTGGCGTTGGTGTCCACGTGGTCGGCGGCCATCCGCCGATCGGCGAGCAGGGCCACGGTCGGGGCGTGGGTGCTGGAGCCGGTGATGGTGTCGGAGCGCTCGCTGTTGTCGCGGATATAAGCGGCGATCTCCTCCGCGGTGGAGTACCAACGCTTCTTGCTCCACAGGTAGTGATGGGTGGCCGACTCGATGTTGCCGCGCAGGCGATGGGTCTTCCAGAAGAAGTGGCGCGTCAGGGAGCTCACAGCCTCGGGTCCGGGCGCCTTCAACCAGTCGAATTCCAATCGCTCGCCAGCACCACGGGTGCCCTTTCGGGCGGTGAATTCGCTGGGGAAGACCCGCTGGTTCGCCCACATATTGACCGGCACCCAGAGCAGACTCAGCACCAGGGCGCCCGCAGCTACGCCCCGGATCCAACCGACAGCGGGCGTGAACGCACCCGTGGAAGACACGCCGTCCTCATCGGGTCGCCAGGCCCAACCGCAGCCGAGCGCGGTTCGACCCATTCGGGCCAGGGCGTGCAGCCAGCCAGCGGCGAGCAACGCGATGACCGGCAAAAGCAAGGTGTAATAGAAGTCGTAGCGCTCCTTGAACTGAGCGAACTCCACCAGCAGGGTCACGGCCACAAAGGTCATGATCATCGTCAGACCGCCAGAACGCATGTGCAGCCACCAGCGACGGGGATGCCAGAGCAGGTCCCAGCTGGCGGCGTCCAGCACGTCCGGCGCGGCAAAGCCGGATGGCGTGCGGCGGGGACCACGATCCGGGGCGGATTCACCGCGCCGCGTGCGGTCGAATCGACGCATCGCGATGCCGATGGCCACGCC
>CAYYTN010000464.1:0-1709 GCA_964474495.1 uncultured Chloroflexota bacterium | reverse complement strand
CCCGCACGTAGCGCGGTTCGCCCAGCTCGCCCGTCTGCTTCAGCGTCCGGATGTGATCCCGCGCGAACTCCGAAGCCGGGTCGCTGCGCTTGTGATAGCCGGGCATCACCCAGGTGCCGCTGGATTCGATCTTCTCGAGCAGGGCTTGCCCGCCGGCCACGCTCGCCGCCAGCGGTTTTTCGATGAACAGCGGCTTGCCGGCCTTCAGCAATTCGGGCAGCAGCCGGACGTGATGCTCGAACTGCTGCGAGGCCACAATGCCGTCCAGGTCCTCGTTCGCCAGCATCGTGGCGGCGTCGGGGTAGACGTTGGGGATGCCGTAGGCCGCGGCCACCTGCCGCGCGGTCTCCTGGCGCACATCGGCCACCGCCACGACCTGGCATTCCGGGATCACGGCGTAGTTGCGCAGGTGCGCGCACTGCCCCATCCGCCCCACACCGACAAAGCCGATTCGCACCTTCTCCGCCGGCATGGGCGCCTCCCCGGTGTGTTTAGTCAGTCGCGGCCGAGATTAGCGCACGCCTTCGCGCCGGCGTGCGCTACGGCCTCGTGGCCCGACCTGCGTGCACGTTGGGATCTCTCTCGCCTGCCCGCAACCAGCGTCCGTTGGAAGGACAAGCCAGCCTGTGGCTGCTGTGTCCGATGTGGCTGCCGGTGTCGGCAGGAAGAGGAATCAGGCGAAACCGTCGAAGACGGCCGCGCCGGCGTATCGCGCCGCGTCGCCCAGCGCCTCCTCGATCCGCAGCAACTGGTTGTACTTCGCCAGCCGCGACGACCGCGCGGTCGAGCCGATCTTGATCTGCCCGGCCGCCGTCGCCACCGCGATGTCGGCCACCGAGGCATCCTCGGTCTCGCCGGAACGCGCCGAGACGATCGTGCGGTAGCCGGCGGCCTTTGCCGTCGCCAGCGCCTCGAAGGCCTCTGTCAACGTCCCGATCTGGTTGATCTTTATCAGGATCGCGTTGGCGATGCCGCCGTCAATCCCGCGCCGCAGCCGGGCGAGGTTGGTGGTGAACAGGTCGTCGCCCAGCACCTGTAGCCGGTCTCCCAGCCGGCGGGTGTGCTCCGCCCAGCCCTCCCAGTCGTCCTCACCCATCCCGTCCTCCATCGAAATGATCGGGTACCGCTGTGCCAGTTCCGCCAGCCAGTCGCTCATCTCGCTGGCCGGCAGCGACCGATCCTCCGACGCCAGTTCGTAGCGGCTGCCGTCGAAGAAATGTTGCGACGCTACATCCAGCCCGATGAACACGTCGCTGCCCGGTCGCAGCCCGGCCCGTTCCGTCGCCCGCAGCGCCAGTCCGATGGCCTCCTCATTGCCTTCGAGTTCCGGGCCGAAGCCGCCCTCGTCGGCCAGCAGCACCGACCGGCCCTCCTCGCGCAGAATCTCCAGCGCCTTGAACCGGATCGTCGTCGCCCAGCGTAGCGCTTCCCGGTAATTCGGCGCCCCGACCGGAATCACCAGGTAGTCCTGGAAATCCAGTTGCCGCCCGGCGTGCAATCCGCCGCTGATGATGTTCACCATCGGCACCGGCATGGTCATCGGCGCGCCGTCGTTCAGGTAGCGATACAGCGGCAATCCGGCCGCGTCCGCCGCCGCATGCGCGACCGCCAGCGAGACTCCCAGGATGGCGTTCGCTCCCAACCGCGACTTGTTCGCCGTCCCGTCCAGATCGATCATCGCCCGGTCGATCGCCGCCTGGTCGCCGGCG
>CAYYTN010000463.1:0-1721 GCA_964474495.1 uncultured Chloroflexota bacterium | reverse complement strand
CGGATAGGCCATCTCGTGCAGCACGCGCGAATCGAACCGGCCTTCCGGCCCCAGGCGCATGAAGGGCGCACGGTTGCCGAGCCACTCGAAGTTTTTGCCGTCCGTGCTGACCAGCAGCCGGATGTCGTTGGCATTGGGGCCGAGGTTGTAGCCGGAGTTATGAACGATTCCCTCCGGTCTGCGGTCGTACCAGTGCCAGTAGCAGGTGACCAGCATGAACCAGAGACCGCGCGCGTCCGGGTAGCGGAATACGCTCGCGTAGTTGTAGTCCACCGGCGGCTGGTCGGGGATGTCCACCTCGTGCGCGGCCAGGTCCGTCTCATCGTGCGTCAGGACGAGCATCTCGTTGTCCCAGTGGATCAGGTCGTCGGATTCGAGCCGCCGCACCGCCCGGTGCCCGCGATACCGGCCGGAGCCTTTGGGATTGTCCGACCCGGGCGCGTTGAAAAACAGCCGGGTGAACATCACATAGCGCTTCGACTCGCCGTCCCACAGGACGTTCGTGCGCCCATCCACCTTGCCGCTGCCCGTGAGCGTCGAAGGGAGTTCGACCCGGTGTGTCTCCTCCCAGTGGATGCCGTCCGGCGAGGCATAGCACGGCAGAAAGCCCTGACCGTTGCCCTGGCTGCGGTAGCGGCGCTCCGGCGGCGCGTTGGGGTCGCCCCAGACGTGGCCGCCCTGGACGTAGCCGGGGATGACGATGTTGTTCTGTTTGCTGCCGTAGAATTCGTGCAGGCCGAGTTCGGGCTTGGTGAAGCGGATGCCGTCTTCGGACTCGGCGTAGAGCACGGACTGGCCGGCGCCGCTCCGGTTGCACCACGGTTCGTACTGGTGTCCGAACTGGTACCAGAGCCGGAACGTGCCGTTTTCGCGAAAGATCGTGCTGTAGCCACCGATCTTGCTGCCCGGCTTTTGCTCCCACCAGGTGTCGCGGACGACGTTTTCCTCGCCGGTCTGATGCGGCGGGTTCATCACCAGTCGCCCACCGCGGCTCGTGTCGACCAGCCGCGGGTCCACGAGGAGCTGCTTGCAGGTTCCGATGTTATTGGCCTGGCTCATTGATCGTTCCTTTGCGACTCCTCGGGCTTGATCAGAAACGCTGCGCGTTCGCGGAAATTCCGGACGCGGTGCAAATCGCCGGCGACGATGAACGTCGCGTCCGGCCCGGTGTCGAAACACCAGTAGAAGCGGCCGTTTTGGTCGGAGTGACCGAAGGGAGCGGAGCCTGCAACGCTCTTGTTACCGGGTCGTGCGGCACGGGGTGGCGGGAACTTGCAGGACGCAAGCCCGGGGGGTGTTTCTCTCTCAGCTTTCTCGATAAACCGTAGGAATTCGTACATTGAACGTTGATCCCTTCCCAACTTCACTCTCCACACGAACCGATCCACCCAGCAATTCCGCAAACTTCCTCGTGATCGACAAGCCCAGTCCCGTTCCCTTCTGCTCCTTATCCGATCCCTTCACCTGACGATACTCGTCAAAGATGGTATCGATCTTATCGGCAGGGATACCCTTGCCGGTGTCCGCCACAGCAATCGCAAGCTGGTCACCGGCTCTGGTGGCGTTGATGGTCACGCTCCCCGCGTCAGTGAACTTGATGGCGTTGCTCAACAGGTTGATGACCATCCGCCGCAGCCGCGCCTGGTCCGTATTGGCCTCGCCGATGTCGTCTGAGACATCGTAGTCAAGCTTGACGCCCGGCTTCTCGGAGACGAGCGGGC
>CAYYTN010000462.1:0-1733 GCA_964474495.1 uncultured Chloroflexota bacterium | reverse complement strand
GCGACAGCCGCGCCACCCGTGCCGGACCGGGCATGGCGGCTGGACCGCCAGTCCTTGACGATACCCGGCGTCACATCAGCGTGGCAGGCGACGCACTCGGCGCCGGTAAACCGTCCTTCGACACTTTCGGTTTCGGGTTGGTGGTAAGCGCCGGGGTCCCAGTATTCGTGGACCGGGTCGGGCCGCCAGTCGTCGCTGTAAAGGCCCCGGCCCCCGTCGTCTTTCATGCCGGCAAGCGCCGCCCAGGCCGCCAGCATCGCCGCCGCCAGGGCGGCGCCAAAAATCAGTGGATGAGGCACAACGCCGCCGCCCAGATGTCGGTCGGCAGTTCGGCCGGCCCGCCGACGGCCTCCGACAGACGCCAGCCGGCTACCAGCAGGAGCGCCATGAGAACGGCGAACGAGCGAGCCCGCCAGCCGTTCGGCGCCGCCTTTTCGATGGCCCAGGTTCTGAGGCGGTCGCGGCTGCGGGTAACGGCCGGGTTGAGGGCGCTGCGCACATCGACAAAAGCCAGACTGTTCTTGGCGCACTCGGTGACGCAGCGTCCGCAGCCCATGCAGTCGGCAACGTCGATTTTGCTCTTCTCGCGACCCATTTCGAGGACCGGGATCCCCATGTCGCAGACCTGGGTGCAGATGCCGCAGTCGTTGCAGGTTTTCTGGTCGAAGTCGATGCGGTAGAAGCCGGCCTTGTTGAGAAGGCCGAAGGTCGCACCGTAGGGGCACATGTAACGGCAGTAACCCCGGTTGCCGATCAGCGGCGAGAGCAGCATGGAGGCGAAATAGGGCAGGACCACCAGCATGCCGAAGACGCCGAGAAAGGTTGCCGACCAGGAATTCAGCGGCAGCACCACGGCGGCGCCGGCAACGACATAGAGGGCGAAGAAGATCCATTTGCTGTGACGCAGCCGCCAGGCCCACTTGCCCCGGGGCGTAACGTGGCGGAAGGGAAATCCCACGGTCTCGCGGATGCCGACGCAGGGGCAGCCCCAGCCGCAGATCACCCGCCGCCCGAACAAAAAAACGGCGGCGAGTACGGCGAAGAATGTCATGGTGCCCGGCGTGTGCAGGGCCGGGAACACCGGTTGTGCGCCCAGGAAGCCTACGTAGGGTTCGAAGAAGGGAAACGCCCAGGGGATCAGCCACCACAGGACGGTAACAACGATCACCAGCACGGCCAGGCGGCGACGGGTGTAGGGGTTCTGTTCGGCGGCGATGCGCCAGACGCCGAAAGCCAGGATGATGGCGTATTCGGTATAGCGGTTGAGCCAGATCGGGTTCTCCCACCAGAACAGATAGGCTTCGTTGAGCCAGCCGAGAAAGGCCCAGCTGAACATGGTGAGCGCCAGCAGCTGGATGGGCAGCGCATAGCGCCCCGCCAGGGAGCGTTGTTTCGAGGCCGGCAGGAGCTTCGGCTTGAAGATGGCCGCGGGCCGGTCTGCGGTTTGATCGCTCACGGCGCGTCCCCGCCGCGCTTTAATGCAGAGCCCGCCGCGTCGCCGCGGAAGGGCTGGACCAGCATGCGGTCGAGCCTGAGCTCCCGTTCTTCGCGGAAGCGGCCGAGGCCGATGGTCATGCCCTCGTGGCCGGCCTCGGGTTGGGCGCGGTAGGTGCCGAACAGGCGGTCCCACCAGGGCAGATTGAAGCCGAAGTTCGAATGGGTCTCCCGGTGCACCACCGAATGATGCACGCGGTGCATGTCGGGCGTCACGACCAGCAGCCTCAGCACCCGGT
>CAYYTN010000461.1:732-1747 GCA_964474495.1 uncultured Chloroflexota bacterium | reverse complement strand
CGCCCGACCGCGCCCGGACAGCGTGCCGTCCCCGCGGATTCCGGTCCGTGCCCCGCCGGGATCGTCGGTCCCTTTCCGCTACCCTCTCCCCGCCGGGTGCCGACGACTTTGCGAAGGTGATCGCGTCATGACCGACAGCTCGCGTTCCGACGCGACCGGTTTCGACCCCGACGCGCATTTCGAAGCCGCCAGGAAGGTCCTGGTCTCCGGCATCTCCGGCGCGGCGCGCGAGAACACCGCCCTTGGCCGTCCCATGCTCGCGGCCCGCGGCGACGGCGCCTGGACCATCGCCCCCGACGGCGTCCGCTACATCGATTTCCACGGCGGCTACGGCGCCACCATCCTCGGCCACAACCATCCCCGCGTCCGCGCCGCCATCGAACAGGCCCTCGACATGGGCATCGTCCTCGGACCCGAAACCGTCTACCAGGAGCGGCTCGCCGCCCGCCTGGTCGAGCTGGTCCCGGGCGCCGAACTCGTCCGCTACGCCAGTTCCGGCACCGAAGCCACCATGTCCGCCATCCGCCTGGCCCGCGCCCACACCGGCCGCGACAAGATCCTCAAGTTCGAGGGGCACTTCCACGGCCTCCACGAGCTCATCGTCTTCAGCACCCACCCGCCCCCCCGCCCCCCGGCGCCCGGCGAACTTCTCGATCCGATCGTCGATTCCGGAGGCGTCCCCGGCGTCTTCGCCGACCAGGTCCTCGTAGCCCCCTGGAACGACCACGCCGCCGTCGAATTGGCCTTCCAGAAGCACGGCCCCGAGCTTGCCGCCGTCATCATGGAGCCGGTCCACTACAACGCCGGCTGCATCCTTCCCGATCCCGACTTCCTCCGCGCCGTCCGTGACCTCGCCACCCGCACCGGCACCGTCCTGATCTTCGACGAAATCCTCTCCGGTTTCCGCACCGGCATCGGCTGCGCCCAGGGACATTTCGGCGTCACCCCCGATGTCACCCTCCTGGGCAAAGCGGTCGCCAACGGCGTGCCCATCTCCGTCATCGCCGGCCGATGC
>CAYYTN010000461.1:0-722 GCA_964474495.1 uncultured Chloroflexota bacterium | reverse complement strand
GAGTCATTCAGCCCCAGCGGCACCGCCGCCCACAGCGGCACCTTCTCCGGCCATCTCTTCGGGGTGCTCGCCGCCCTGGCCACCCTCGAAGAGCTCGCCACGCCCGGCTTCTACGACGGGCCGGCCGGCATCCTCGCCATGGCCGACCGCCTCTATTCCGGTCTGCGCGAAGTCTTCGCCCGCCACAACGTCCCTTGCAGCGTCAACGGTTTCGGCACCCGCTTCGCCCTCTACTTCGGCCAGGAACCCGACTTCATGCCCCGCGCCTACCAGGACATCACCGGTTGCGACACGGCTCTGCTACGCCGTTTCGCCCGCGCTTGTTTCGAGCAGGAAGTCGTCTTCCACACCTACGACGTCGTCATCGGTCATCACGGATTCGGCCAGGCCCACGACGCCGCCGTCATCGACGAAGCCCTCAACCGGATCGATCGCGCCTGCGCCAGCCTCTAGCCGGCTGCCGGCTCTACGCCGGGCAGATCGAACAGCACAATCTCCGCCATCTCCCGCCCCCGCACCGCGACCTGCGGCTCATCGACATACTCCAGCGCATCCCCCGCCGCCAGCGTCTCTCCCTCCGCCTCCACCACGCCGCTGGCCACGAACAGGTAGGCCGCCCGATCCGCCGCCAGCGAGTGACTCACCCCCGCCTCCGGTTCTATCCGCCCCAGCAAAAACGTCACATCCTGGTGAATCGCCAGCCGCGCATCCGCACCCTCGCC
>CAYYTN010000460.1:0-1750 GCA_964474495.1 uncultured Chloroflexota bacterium | reverse complement strand
ATTGCAGGACCACCGCGGATGGGCTCGGGATGTGCCCGGAGTAGACGCCTTCGGGGTGCTCCTGCGGCACCGGCTTGCGACCTGCCGCCGCGACCACCGGCATCTCCTCGGCTCCAAACCCGGTCACCGCCGGGTCCAGCGCGTAGACCGCGTCCGGGTAGTCGGCCTGCACCACCTCTAGCTTGCCGATGTCGCCGCGCGCCAGGGCGGTCCGGGCGTGCTCGACCGCCGGGAAGCAGCGCAGCCACATGCCCTCCTGGCAGAACAAATCCGCCGCGGCCGCCGCCGAATAGGCCTCGCGGGCCTGCGCGGCGGTGTCGGTAAACGGCTTTTCGCAGAGCACGTGCTTGCCGGCCGCGATCGCCATCATCAGCTGCTCGTGATGCACCCAGGTCTTCGAGGAGATGTAGACAATGTCGACATCGGGGGCGTTGCAGAGCGCTTCGTAGGAGTCGTAGGCCGTCGCGATGCCGTGCGCCGCCGCGTAGGCCTCCGCCCGATCTTTGTCCCGCGCCGCCACCGCCGTCACCGTCGCCCCGGGGACGTCCTGCAGCGACTTGATCCAGTCCGACGCGATCGCCGACGCGCCGATTACGCCCCAGCGGAGCTTGAAGTTGATGTCGTCCGCCCGGGTCAAGCCGCGGCGGATGTCCATCGGGGTCTCCATCGGCAGCCCGTCGTGCATGTTCGGGTTGTAGGTACGTCGTTCCTGGCTCATGTGTGTCGATCCTTC
The DNA here is from genome assembly GCA_964474495.1 of uncultured Chloroflexota bacterium. Classification (GTDB taxonomy): domain Bacteria; phylum Chloroflexota; class UBA11872; order UBA11872; family VXNJ01; genus JASLPR01. The sequence continues at coordinate 1,017 of CAYYTN010000460.1, read as the reverse complement.
CCTGGGCCGGCCTCCGCGCGTGCCCTCGATATTACGCCGACCCGATCCGGCCTACACGCGCCCCGCCACCCGTTTGGCCTAGAATTGAGCCCGTCCGACGCAATGTCCGCCAGGAGAAGGGACCGGGCGCCTTGACCGAGATGAGCCGACGCGAGCGCCTGCTGGCCGCGACCACCGGGCAGATGGCCGATCGCTTGCCCTTCTATCACTACTGGCGCCACAGCCAGATCGGTTGGGCCGAGCGCGAATGTCGCAACCGCGGCATGGGCATGAACTGGACCCGCCCCTCCTACGTCGAGGTCATGCACGACGTCGAGGTCAGCGAAAAGTCGGTCATCTCCCGGGGCCGGCCGGTGATCCGCCGGACGTATTCCACGCCGATCGGCAGCCTCTACCTGGAAGAGATACGCGAGCCCGGCACCGGCCAGTGGCACGCCCAGCGCAGCTGGAACGACGTCGCCCCCTGGCACACCGTGCGCCTGGTCAAGGACGAGGACGACTACGCGGTGCTCAAGTTCATCGTCGAGCACACCGAGTACGTCGCCGACTACTTCCCCATCGAGCAGGCCATCGATTGGCTCGGCGACGACGGCGTGGTCATGGACCACCTGCCGCACTCGCCGATGCAGATGCTGATGATCGACTGGGTCGGCAGCGACGCCGGGCGTTTCTTCTACCACCACGCCGACTGGCCCGACGTGGTCGAGAATTGCTACCGGGCCATCTCGAAAAGCCGGGCGGAGATGTACGCGATCGCGGCGAAGTCACCGGCGCCGGTCGCGCTCTGTGGCGACAACCTCGACGGCTTCCTGGTAAGCCCGAAACTCTTCGAGAAGTTCTTTGTGCCGGAGTACGAGAAGCAGGCCGAAGCTATGCACGCGCACGGCAAGCTGATGGCCGTCCACATGGATGGCCGGATCGGTTCGCTGAAGGACCTGATCGCCGGCACGTCGGTGGACATCGTCGAGGCGCTGCACCCGCCGCCAATGGGCGACGTTTCGGTGAGGGAGGCACTCG
>CAYYTN010000459.1:0-1754 GCA_964474495.1 uncultured Chloroflexota bacterium | reverse complement strand
AGCTGGGGCACGCCACGTTCGACCGCTGCCGGCTGGATTCACACGATTCCCTCTTTGATTTTCCGGAGGAGATCACGGCAGCCGGCGCGATGCGCCGCCACACCTGTGACACCGGCTACGAGGTTGTGGAGACGATGGGCATCGAGCGCGCCGATCCGGCGTGGATGGTCCACACCCGCATGGTGGCCAACCCCGACGCGATGGCCCACCTGATCGGTACACCGGACTCGGTGCGGCGCTGGGAACAGTAGCCCCCGGCCCCGGGCATTACTCGCGCAGCAACGCGCCGATCCGATCGGCGACCACCTCGATCTCGCCGTCGCGCAGGGTGGACGGGTCGACGTTCAGGAACGCCGCCCCAACGTAGCCGCCGCGCAGCCGGATGCTGGGGGTCTCCTCGCGGAGCCGGTCCGTGATCTCTTCGACGGTCTTGCCGGCGTCCGCCGTCAGGTGCACCCGCACCCGCGGCACCGGCAGATCGGTCTCGTCGGGGAAGACCTTCTCCAGGCGCACGCCGGCGGTCCCGGCGAGTTGCTCGATCAGGTAGTCACAGCGGCGGTGGTGTTCGGCGACGAGCGCGTCGGCGTCCTCTTCGACGTAGGCCTGCACCGCCGTGACGAGACCGACGATCTGCTCCTTGCTGACCTTGAATCCGCGCCCGACCATGCCCACGTAGGGGCTGGACTGCAGGACGGCCGGGGTGAGGTCGATCTTGCGGCCGGCGATCATGCCGGTGTCGTTGGGCCCGCCGATGGCCTTGCCGCCACTGACTGCCACCAGGGTCACGCCCATCTCCAGCAGGTTCTTGAGGGTATCGATCGGCGGCACCTGGGCGGCGGCGTCCACGATCACCGGCAGGTTGTGACGCTTGCCAATCGCCACCAATTGCGGGATCGACAGCCCGCCCACGTGCGGTACTTCCCACGAGAGGATCGAGGCGATGGCGCAGGTGTTCTCGGTGATGGCCGCCTCGAACGCTTCCTCGGTCACCCCGAGCACACGACTACTGCCGGCCGTGTCGAACACCGACTCCGCCTTGCACTCCACGATCTTTGCCCCGGCCGCCCGGTAGCTGCCGGTCCACTTGCCGGCGTTGGTGGGCTGCATCAGGATCTCGTTGGGGAAGCCGGAGGTGTCCGGTAGCCGGGCCATGCGTTCCCGGTCATGGCCGGTCAGCACGGAGGCGGCGGCCAGCGTGTTGGCGGCGGAGGCCCCGGCGGTGATGTGCACCCCGCCCAACCGCGGATTCAGCCCCAGGGCGCTGTCGACGGCCTCCCCGGCCAGCCGCAGCAGGTCGGCCATGTCCACCCATTCCTCGGCCGCCCGCGACATCGCGGCGACCGTGGCCGGCTTCATCAACGATCCCCCCAGGACCGTCATCGTCCCGGCCGCGTTGATGATCGGACGCAGCCGAAACAGCTCCTCGTAGATGCTCATCGTGTCTCCCGGTGTGAATGTCCCACGGCCCGGCGCGAACCGTATGGTGGCGGACGCTACGATTGTAGCCGCGCGCCGAACCGCGGGGCGCCGGCCGAATCCATCCCGCCCCCGGGGCGCGCCGCCCCGAACGGACTCCCTTTGCCCGACGATCCCCGCAATCAGCTTCTGAATCGCAACATCCGGCTCTTCCTCGGATCGGCCGGGCTGTTGAGCAGTTCGCTGTTCGGCGGCTACGCCGTCCTGATGAACCTCTTCATCCTCCGCCTCGGTTTCGGACCCGGATTCGTCGGCCTGGTCAACGGCATCGGATTGCT
>CAYYTN010000458.1:0-1770 GCA_964474495.1 uncultured Chloroflexota bacterium | reverse complement strand
TCAGACTTGGCGCCATCACCAGCGCGCGGACCGAAACCGCCTGTTCCTTGACCGCCAGCAAGACCTGCTGCTGCCGACAGACCCGATCCCAGTCCGAGCGCGGATTCGCCAGTCGCGACCGCGCGTACATCAGCGCCGTCGGCCCGTCCAGGTGGTTCTCCCCGATATCCAGCCGCAGGTGGACCCGATCCTCGCTGTCCGGCACCAGGAAGTACTCATCAAATTCCTGGTACACCAGCAGGTCGATTCCGCCCAGCGCGTCCACCAATTGCTCAAATCCTGCGAAACCCATCGTCGCGTAGTAATCGATTCGCACGTTCAGCAGTTCCCCGATCGCCCGGGCCATGGCTTCCGGCCCCTCGCGCAGGAATATGCCGTTCACCCGATCCCGCGCCGTCTCGCACTCGCCCACACACAGGTCCCGCGGAACCGATATCAGCGCCATCGAGCGCGACGCCGGGTCCACGCTCAGCACCATGATCGTGTCCGAGCGCGACGCATCCTCGCCCGGCCGGCGATCCGTACCGAGCAACAAGAATGTCACCCTTTCCGTGCCCGCCCAGTCCGGAATCGCCGCCGTCACCAGCGCCCCCGCCCCGTCCTTCAGGGCATCGATCGCGTTGGTGATCAGGTTTCCCGAGCCCGGCGTCGGAGTCGGGGTCGGCCGTGGCATCGGCGTCGGCGCGCGTGGCGACGAACTCTCCGGCGCCGCCGCCTGCCCGGTCGTCGGGCCGGCCGTTGCCGGCGCCCCAATCGGCGCGCCGCCTTCTCCGGTCGTTCCCGCCGCCGCCGGGACCGCGGCTACCGCCACCGAGGCCGGTGCGCTCGCGGGCTCATCCGCCTCGCCCCGGCCGGCCGCCACCGCCGCCACCGCCAGCACGACGATCACCGCGATCGTCGCCACCGCTAGTCCCACGATGAAGGGACGCAGCCGGGCCACAAGCTCGTTCAAGGCTCTCCTGGTTGAATCCACCGCCGGTCGGCGCGGCTTTGGGTGGCGGCGAGCGCCGCCGCCGTCAGTGTGCCGGGTAGAATAATGGCCGGTAGCTAGATCCGGATTCTGGAGATTATCGCCTATGGCCGGCGCCTTCCTGTCCAGCGCGGTCATCCGCATGGTTACCGAGCGCGTCCTCGCCAACGTCATCGAGCAACTTCCGCGTTCGGCCGGCTCCGCCGCGCCCGCTGGCGCCGCGCCGCCGCAGATCGCCGCCAACAGCCTCGCCATCCAGCGCCTCGAAGAGGATTCCGAGGATCTCAAGTCCACCATGGACCGGGTTGAACTCCGCCTCGACGGGCTCGAACACCGGCTCCGCTGGCGCACCTACCTCTGGATCGCCGTCACCGCCGTCATCGTCTTCGCCATCGGATTTGGTGCCGCGTTCGCCATCATGGCCATCGGCTAAACCTCTCCCGGCGTATCCTACGAAGGCGCTCGAGCCCATTAACGGAGGGGAGAGCCCCGCCCGGCCGATCGCCCCGAACGGTTCTCCGCAACCATCGCCCCGTCCTCGCCGACCGCCCCGTCCCGCCTGCCAGAGGAGACCCACATGCCCCCCGAAGCCGCTCTGCCGCACGCCGAAAAGCTCGCCCACGTCACCACCGCCACTCTCACGGCGCTACTCAGCAAGCGTGGCATCCGCAATTCGTTCATGACCGGCATCGCCCCGCTTGACCCGACGGTCAAGATCGTCGGGCTTGCCCGGACCCTCCGCTTCTTGCCGGCGCGCGGGCCGGTCGTCAGCCTGCCCGGCGGCGGTGAGGGCAACCCCC
>CAYYTN010000457.1:0-1776 GCA_964474495.1 uncultured Chloroflexota bacterium | reverse complement strand
CGAGCGCGCAGAGTGCTTCGAAGTGGGCGAGGCCCGCGAGGAGGGAGTCGAGGGTTTCGTCGGCGGGGATGTAGATGAGTTCGAAGGTGACGGCGGAGGTGGAGGCGACGTACGGCTGGACGAACTGATCGTCGGTGGACTGGGCGCGGAACGACTGCCAGAGAGAGTGCTCGCTGACGACCTGGATGACGAGGTGCTCTCGGTGGGTGGCGGAGACGAATGTGGAGGGTGGCGGTCCGGCGAGCGCGGTGTCGCGAGACGGCGTGGGCAAGGAGACGACGCCAGCGGGGGAGCGGGCGAGAAGGAGGGTTGCTCCGAGAGCCGTAATAAAGAGGCCGAGGGCGGCAATCTGGAAGGTGGTGCGCCAGACGGCGTGGGCGGGTTCGTCGCGGTGTGGCGGCGGGCGTGAGTTGCGCCGGTGGCTTCTGTTTCCGGTGGGGACGGCGGCGGCGGACATCGGAGCTTTCGCTTATCCACAGAGGCGCGCTACGAGGTTGATGCGCCTCGATTGCGCACACTGTGGTGGAAGCGGGGGGCGGCTGGGATCAGGGGCACCCCTCGATTCGGGGCTGAAGGCGCAGATCGTGACCGATCGGATGGGAAGTTTCGCCGATCGGTGGTCGCTGGGGGGCAGAGGCTGCGGCGCGGGACGGTCTGGTCAGGGAGACGTGCGCTGCTACGCTCGGTCGCGGCAATAGGATTCGGGAAGGCGGTTGCCGCTGATGGCGGATGAGGTCACGACGCGATCGGTGGAACGCGACGAGCTGACGCCGGAATTCATCGAGCGGGTGGAGGGGTTGCTGGATCGGGCGTTCGATGGGTGGCCTCGAATGGATCTCGCGGTGTCCACGGCGGACCACCTGAGGTGGAAGATGAGTGGGGCGCCGCCAGAGCTGCCGGTGGCGATCGTGGCTGAGCTTGATGGTCGATTGGCGAGCTATCGGACGCTGCTGGCGAGGCAGGTTTTGATCCGGGGCGAGCGGCGGCTGTTCTTGCACTTTGTGGACGCGGCCGTGGAGCCGGAGTTGCAGGGGCGGGGCGTCAATCGCGCGATGCAGGAGCTGATGCAGCGAGAGTTCCACCCGCGATACGACATTTCGATTGATGACAGCACGAACGACACGATCCGGAGAGGGCGAACCCGGCTGGGGGAGATCCACGAGTTCGGGAATCCGGTGCAGCCGTATGTGCGGCAGCTGGATTGGCGGCGATTCCTGCGAAGCGGGCCGGCGGTGGGTCTGCCGGTGCGTGCGGCGCGGCTGCTGTTCCGCAACTCCGTTGCGGCGCTTGCTCGATTGGCGTCCCGCAGCGACGTAGGCGGACGAGCGGATTGTTCGATCCGGACGGTTCCGGCGTTCGACGATCGGGTCGATGCGTTCTGCGCGGAGGCGACCGAGCAGTTCGACCTGGTGCCGGAGCGGACGGCGGAGTTTCTGAACTGGCGATATGCCGATGTCCGTGGCGGGCAGTTCACGATCCGGATCGCGGAACGCGACGGTCGCCTGTTGGGATACGTGGTGACGAAGCCGGGTGAGGAGATGGCGAAGGTGGCCGACCTGCTAGTGGCGCCAGGTGAGACCGCGGTAGCTGGAGCCTTGATCGCGGACGCGGTGGAGGCGGCGCGGGAGGCGGGATCGGAGGCGATCACGTGCTGGTTTCCCCGGCGACATCCATATCGGGCTGCGTTGCACGCATCGGGACTTGTGGCGCTGGGACGGGAGACCTCGCTGGTGTATCGGGCGGGTGTCGATGACGGACGAGGAGCTGGCCTTCCTG
>CAYYTN010000456.1:1545-1791 GCA_964474495.1 uncultured Chloroflexota bacterium | reverse complement strand
GCGTCGCCGTCAGTGGCAGCACGTCCACCTCTTTGCGCAGCTTCTTCAGCCGTTCCTTGTCCGCCACCCCGAAGCGCTGCTCTTCGTCGATCACCACCAGCCCCAGGTTCGCGAACTCGATATCCTTCTGGATCAGGCGGTGCGTGCCGATCACGATGTCCACGTCGCCGTCAGCCACCCGCTTCACTACCTCGGCCTGCTCGGCCGGCGAACGGAACCGGCTCAGCATGTCCACCTTCACCGGGT
>CAYYTN010000456.1:0-1502 GCA_964474495.1 uncultured Chloroflexota bacterium | reverse complement strand
GCTGCGCCAGGATCGTCGTCGGAACCAGCACCGCCACCTGCTTACCGTCCATCACCGCCTTGAACGCCGCCCGGATCGCCACTTCGGTCTTGCCGTACCCCACGTCGCCGCAGACCAGCCGGTCCATCGGGCGCTCGCTCTCCATGTCGCCCTTCACGTCATGGATCGCCTGCACCTGGTCCGGCGTCTCGATGTACGGGAACTTCTCCTCCATCTCGCTCTGCCAGGGCGCGTCCGGCGCGAACCCGTGCCCCGGGGCCACCTCGCGCGCCGCATAGATCTCCAGCAGATCCCCGGCGATGTCGCGCGCCGAGCCGCGCGCCTTCTGCTTCGCCTTCTCCCAGTCGCCGCTGCCCAGCCGGCTCAGCCGTGGACTGAAGTCGCCCATCGCCACGTACCGCTGCACCCGGCCCAGCTGGTCGATCGGCACGTAGAGCTTGTCGTCCTTGGCGTAACGCAGCAGCAGGTACTCGCGCTCCCCGCCGATCTCCGACGCCTTCACGATCCCCTCGAACTGCCCGATCCCGTGATCGATATGCACCACGTAGTCGCTCGGTTTGAGGTCCGACAGGAACGTCCGGTCCTGCACGTGCTTCTGGCGACGCCCGGGTCGTACCCGTGACCGGCCGAAGATCTCCGTGTCGGTGAGACACTGCATATTCGGCTCCGCCATCGCCCAGCCCTCGGCCAGCGCCCGCCGCGCCACCGCGATCGCCCCGGCCGGCAGTTCCTCTACGTCCTCCAGCATCACCGCCCCCAGGCCGCGCTCGTTCAACAGGTCACAAAAGCGCCGCCCCTGGTAGCTGGCCAGGATCGTCGTCACCCGCGCCGCCCGGGCCTCCTCGAGGTCGGAAATCAGCACCGCCAGCCGCCCGGCATAGGGTTTCGCCGGGGCGAACCCGCCCACCCGCGCGACCTTTCCCGACTTCCCGTCGCCGGGAGGTCCGTCCACGTGGGTGACCCGCAGCTCCGCCCGCTCCAGCGCCGTCGCCAGGTCCCCGGCCGCGAACACCGGGCTGCCGATCTCCGCCGGCAGTTCGCCGGCCGCCACCTGTCGGTCGCGACTTTCCGCCGCCAGCCGCTCGTTCTCCGCCACCGCCCAGCGCACCCCGTCCGGCTCGTCCAGCGCCACCAGCGCCTCCGGGCAGTAGTCCAGCAGCGTTACCGCGTCTTCCATGCTGCTCATGGTGTAGAACGCCGCGCCGTCGAAGTAGATGTTGTTCTCCAGGTTGTCCAGGTGGCGGACCCAGGTTTCGCGGTCTTCGGGCCTGAGCCCCTCCAGGTCCAGCGCCTTCAGCGAGCCGGCCACCTGCCTGCCCAGCCACACCGGCACCTCGCTGGCCGAACTCAGCAGGATCTCCGGGCAGGAATCCCCGGAGCGCTGCGACTCGGCGTCGAAATAGCGCAGCGAGTCGATCTCGTCGCCGAAGAAGTCCACCCGCACCGGCTGCTCGGCCCCGGGCGGGAAGAAGTCCACGATCCCGCCGCGGCCGGCGAACTCA
>CAYYTN010000455.1:0-1804 GCA_964474495.1 uncultured Chloroflexota bacterium | reverse complement strand
ACCCCGCCGACGATCCCCCCGCCCCGCCCTTTCCCACCACCAGCCTGGTCGATCGCTACGGGCGGGCCTTCCAGTTGCTGGCCGCCGGTGACGAAGAGCCCGGGATAACCGCCTTCAACGACGCCCTGGCCGAATCCGAAACCGCCGGGCTCCCGGCGATCGCCGTCGACCGCATCCGCCAGCTCGTCGCGCTCACCGACGCCGCCAATCTCCACGACCGCCTGCTGGGGCTGCACATCACCCGCGGCGGGCTCGAATGGCTCCCAAAATCTGACCGCACGGCGCTGCTCGACCAGATCGATAGCTCCTACCGCAACGGCCTGCACCGGGCCGGATCGGCCGCCCAGGAAGACCGCGCCCGTTCCTACCTGGCCGCCCTGCAGGAGATCCGCGGCAGCGTCCGTTTCTGCGGGGTCCACTGGCCGCACCCGCGCAAGGAATACACCAACGGCACCCCCTTCGTCGAGCGCGTCATGTGCTTCGCCGGCGACCAGGAGGAGTTCCACCGCGAGAACGTCCGCCTGCGAATCGAGCGGCTCCGCGACACCTACCCGGCCTCGCCGATCATCCTGCGCATCGACTACCGACCGGCCATCGCCATCCCCCGCGACGACGCCGAGCGCGACGAGTACTACCCGCGGCTCGCCGAGATCATGAGCGCGCCCGAGTTCGAAGGCATCATGATTCAGCAGGGTAACGAGCCCCAGCTCGAAGGCTCGCCGACGCCCGAGGTGCTCGCCCGCGAGTTCAACGGTTGGGGCACCCCACCCGAAGACACCCGCAATTTCTGGATGACCGCCGCCATCCACAACCCCAACGCCCCCCGGCTCCCGCCCGCCCTGGCGGCCTTCAACCCGATCGGCCCCGAGGAGCCGAATCCGGCCGGGCTCGAAGACTCCCCCTGGGCCCGCCTGGCCTATCGCACCAAGTCGCTCATCGTCGGGGTCGGCCGCGAGCGCGACCGCCTGCCCCACGCCTGGTCCGAGCACGTCTACGGCGACCCGGCCGCCTCCGGCGGCGCGCTCGAGCCCTGGGACGAGCCGGTCGACTCCCACGGCTACCGCTGGCAGACCAACGTCGCCGATACCTGGCACCAGGTGAACCGCGCCGTCGAACTTGAGAACGGCATCGCACCGATGGACGTCTGGGTGACCGAATACAACACGGCCGCCCGCGGCGTTGAAGGCGCCAACGCTCCGGAGGCCAGCTACACGGGCGGCTGGATGTTCAACGCCATCGCGCGGATGGCGGTTTCGCTGCCCACGTTGCGCGGCGCCTGCTGGTTCGTCGGCGACGCCGAAGCGCACAACAACTCCTGGGTCACCTTCGCGCTGCACGAGCGCCGCGGCCAACTGGCCAACGCCGAGGACGACTTCTACGACCTGCTCGACGCGGGCTTCTAGCGATATTCGGCTGCCTCATCCCCGCTCGCGTCCATTAGCCTCGACGGCAATGACTCCGCCCGAGAACAAAGCCGATCAAGCTCCTCCACCCGCGCCGGTCTCCCGCCGCGGTCCCGTTGAGCCACCTCCCCAACCGTGCCCGATGTGCGGCCATGCCATGCCCGACCTGCGCGGCGGCACGCTGAGCGTCTGCCGCAACTGCGGCCACAAAGACGACTGCTGCTAGCAGGTCCACGACCTGTCTTCTTCTGCCGGCCCTTCGCGGGTCTGTCTGGCAGCCACGCTTCACCCTGGCCCCCGACAAGACAGGCCGTGCCTGCCGCTATTAGGTCCGCAGATCCGCCGGCGGCGCCGTCCGGGAAGCCCGACAAATCGGGCCGCTCGAACAGGCTGCCCGGACA
>CAYYTN010000454.1:0-1835 GCA_964474495.1 uncultured Chloroflexota bacterium | reverse complement strand
CCACCTCCAGCACTTTCGCGCGGATGTCCTGGCTGGTCAGGGGCGGCGCCCAGCAGATGTCGAACGCGAACGTGCACTTCTCCGCTCCCACGTTGACCACACTCCCGCCCTGGATGGTCCCCACGCTGATGGTGTCGTCTCCCAGCCGGGGATGGCCTCCCAGCTGGATGCCGTAGATCGCGGGAATGAGCCTGCACGCCTTGAGGATGGCGTTCACCCCGTCCAGCGGGAAGGCGCCGTGGCTCGACTTTCCGATGACGTCCAGTTCGAACCAGATTCGCCCCTTGAACACGTGGGGAACATTGAAGTTTGAAGCCTCGCCGGATGGCCGCGCGGGCGGGGACGAGATTCTTCTCGAACGGGTAGCGGAGCCCGTAGCGCCCCGCGGTCTCATCGTCCACAGCGGCCACGAGGTGGAGGTCGCCGTTCAACCGGACCCCGGAGCTCTGGATGGCGCGGACCGCCTCGAACATCCCCGCCAGCATGCCCTTGGAGTCGGCCGAGCCCCGGCCCCAGACAAAACCCTCCTCGACCACGGCCTCGAAGGGAGGAAAGCGCCAGGCGTTCAGGTCCCCCGGATCGACCACATCCATATGCGAAGAGAGGCAGAACGCGGGTCCCGGCCCCGCCCCCCGGAGCACTCCGATGACGTTCGGTCTTCCGGCCTCCCCGACCGATCTTTGGATGTCCTCTAGGCCGAGGTCGCGCATGAGGCCTTCGGCATAGTCGGCGATGGCGTCGTAGTCGCCGGGCGGGTTGATGCTCGGCCGGCGGACCATCTCGCGAGTGAACCCAACGACAGAGTCTTCCTCGATGCAGGACAGGATTCGTTCTTCTGTAGAGGTGTTCGCCAAGGCGGTTTCTCCTCTGATGGGGGTGCCGGGCCCTTCGATTCTGCCTGGAGCAATCATTGCGCCGGTCATGTTCGATACTTGCCGAACGCCCGGATACCCCCTTCCACGGGGATACATGGCACCCGGTGCGCCCGGGCGGCCAGCGGGCAGCTCTGGTCTCAAAAACCGGCAAGCGCCGAAATCACTTTCGCCGATGAATGGGTAGCAAAATAGTAGCAAATCCACTTCAAAAAGCTAACCAGGCGAGTTCCAGGACCTCCGTAATATTTTCATTATTGAGAGAATCCATTTATTGCGGAGCACAACAACCTGCCCGGCCCGACCCTCGCCTGCCGTCTACTTCGGCGGGATGACGGGAAGAAGAACGTAAGCCTCCCGGCCGGGACCTGTGTGGAGCGTTACCTTGCCGCCGAAGATGTCCGCCGGGCGGTCCCTCGGATCGTCGTGCCGAAACGGTCCGACGCCCGTGAACGCCCGAACCATGATCTCCGGGCGATCACCGCCGACGCCGCCAGGGTAAACATAATCCCTGCCCCGCACGGAAAGACCGATTCGGTGGCCGGGCGGCACGGCGACACAGGGGGGCCAGAACTCGACGTCGAGCTCGACCACCTCGCCCGGCGCGAGGGGCTCTTTTTCGTCGTGGGCATGAAAAGGGTAAAAAGGCCGGGTGCGCTCCTGGTCGAGCTTGCGGTGCGAGGCGCGCAGCCACCCCAGGGCGACCGGCTTGTTCGGGTCGATCGCCCCCTGGAACGTCACCTCCTTGAGGTCCGGGGTAAACACGCGCAGGACGAGAAACAGGTCGGCGTCCTCCGTCTCCGAGGAGACGAATAGTTTCGCGGCGGCGGGGCCGGTGATCTCGGTCGCCTCCTCGAGCGGCGGGGCAAGGAAGGTGACGCCCTCGCCCAGGCCCGCGTAGCTGACGGCGCCCTCGTAAGCCGGGGGATCGGCGTCCAGCGCGTAGCCGGCGGAATGGAGATA
>CAYYTN010000453.1:0-1841 GCA_964474495.1 uncultured Chloroflexota bacterium | reverse complement strand
GGCAGTCCCTCGTCGCCCAGCAGCCCGCGGAGCTCGTCCTCGTTGGCGTCGGCGTCGGCCTGGATCACCTGGGTCGCGCCGAGAGCCAGCGCGGCCTTGCGCTGGTGATCGTAGCGGGCCAGCACGATGATCCGCGCCGCTCCCGCGGCCCGGGCCGCCACCGTCGCCGCCAGCCCGATCGAGCCCGCCCCGATGACCGCCACCGAAGCCCGGTAGGACGGCCGCCCCATCCGCACCGCGTGCACCCCCACGGCCAGCGGTTCGATCAGCGCCCCGGCGGTATCCGAGAGGTCGTCGGGAACCGCCACCGCGCAGTATTCCGGCATCGAGAAGTATTCCGCATGCCCGCCCGGGCCGTCCGGGTCCCAGCCCATAACCATGCGCCAGCCCACTTCGGTGCACATGTTGTAGCGGCCCGTGCGACAGGCTTCGCACTCGCCGCAGCGGCGCAGCGGTTCCACCGCCACCCGGGCGCCCCGGGCGATCCCGGTCACCCCGTCGCCCACCGCCACGATCTCGCCGCAGACCTCATGGCCCACGCAGATGTGCCCCGGAACGTCGGACGACTGCAAGGCGTGGAGGCGGTGTAGGTCACTGCCGCAGATGCCCGCGCGCAGCGTCCGTACCGTCACTTCGCCGGGCCCCGGAGTTGGAACCTCGTAGAAATCATCAACCAGGATGTCGTCGTTGGTGATCTTGGCGGTTTTCAATCTCGATCCGATCCTCTCGGGTGATTACGATGCGGGTCGCGTGCGACAGCCGGCGGCCCGGAACGCGGTGACACTCCGACCCGGCCTAGTCCCGAATCGTCACCGGCCCCTGCAACCACGCCAGCAGCGCCGCCAGCAATGCGACCCCGGCCGCGGCGAAGAATGCGATCCGGAATCCAAGTTCCATGGACTCCACCGGCGACTGCAGCGCCACTTCCGTGCCAGCATCCATGGTAACCACAACCGCGAACAGCGTCGCCCAGGCGGCCTGCCCGGTGGAAAACCCCAGCGAGCGGGCCGTCGCCAGGAAGCCGCTGGCTACGCCCAGCTGGGAGCGCGGCAACGACCCGACGATCGCGCTGTTGAGCGTCCACTCGAACGAACCCAACCCCGCTCCGCCGATCGCCATCGCCGCAACAACCTGCGGGATACTCGAATCCGCGCCGAGCAGACCCAGAGTGAAGATGCCCACCGCCATCAGCGCCAGCCCGAATGTCGAGGGTATTCGCGGGCCGATCCGGTCCGACACCCGCCCGGCAAGAATGGCGATGAACACCATCATCCCCGGGAAGACCGCCGAGATCAGGCCCACCTCCTGGACCGACAGGCCCAGAACGTGTTTCAGGTAGAACGGAATCAGCAGGAACGTTGAAGTCAACGCCGCGAACCCGAAGAAGGACGCGCTCATCGGCAGGCGGAATGACCGGATTCGAAAGAGCGACAGATCGACCATCGGGAAGCGCACCTTCTTCTGCGAGTAGATGAACGCCGCCAGCAGCGCCACCCCGGCCGCCCCCAGCCCGAGAATCGGCAACGAGGTCCAGCCCATTGACCGGCCCTGCATGATCGCGAACAGCAACGGCGCCGTCCAGCCGATCATCAGGACCGTTCCGAGGATGTCGAACCCTTCGCCCTTGATTCGTTCCGTTTCGGACAGGAAGATCAACCCCCCGACGATCATCAATGCCGCGATCGGCATCTCGACGAAGAAGATCGCGTGCCAGCCGAGGCCGTCCACGATGAAGCCGCTCAGGATCGGCCCCGACACCAGCCCGACCGATGTCACCGTCCCCACCACCCCCAGCGCGCGCCCCCGCGACTCCGGCGGAAACGCCCCCACAATCAGCGCCG
>CAYYTN010000452.1:0-1842 GCA_964474495.1 uncultured Chloroflexota bacterium | reverse complement strand
CGACCTGCGATAATCGACGACTACCCCCCAGTAATCGAGGCCGGATTTGACCGACGCAGAGACCCCCGACGCCCCTGAAACCGTTCCTGTCGCCGACGTCCTGCCGGCCGGCGACGCCGAGATCCTGCCGGTGCTGCCGGTCCGGGCGACGGTGCTGTTCCCGGTGCCGGAGGTCATGACACCGCTGCTGGTGGCGCGCTCCGGGTCGGTGGCCGCGATCGAGTCGGCGCTGGCCGGCGACCGCCGGATGATCGTGCTGGCCCAGCAGGATCCCGAAAAAGAGGATGTGACGGCTGACGATCTGTACACGGTCGGGACGCTTGCCAATTTGGGGCGGATGCTCAAGCTGCCCGACGGGACCACCAGCGGGCTGGTGGTGGGCCTGCGGCGGGTGACGGTGGACGAAATCCTGCAGGAGCAGCCGTTCATCGTCGGGCGCGCGCGGCCGATGCCCGATCTGGAGGATGTCTCGCCGGAGGCCGAGGACCTGGCCGCCGATGTGCTGCAGTTGTTTCAGCGGGTGGTGGACCTCAGCGACGCCATCACCCACGACGCCTACGTGCGGGCGATGAACGCCGACAACCCGGGGGTGCTGGCGGATACGGTGGCCGACGGCCTGTCGGTACCGTTCGTGCGGATGCAGGAGTTGCTGGAGATCGAGCAAACGGAGGCGCGGCTGGGACGCCTGCACTCGCTGCTCTCGGACGAGATCGAGATCCTGGAACGGCAGCACAGCCTCGAGGAGGAGATCGACGGGCGGATCGAGTCGGCCCAGCACGACTTCATCCTGCGCGAGCAGATGCGGGCGATCACCGAGGAGCTGGGCGATTCGGACGCGGCGACCCGCGACATCCAGGAGTTCCAGGAGACGCTGGACGCCGGGCGCTACCCGAAGTACGTGCGGGAGCGAGTCGAGCGCGAACTGGGGCGGCTCCACTCCATGCCGATGGGCTCGCCGGAGATCAACGTGATCCGCAACTACGTCGAGTGGCTGCTGGAGGTGCCCTGGTACAAGCGCACCCGCGACCGGCTCTCGATCAAGGACGCCGAGGTGGTGCTCGGGGAAAGTCATTTCGGGCTGGAGAAGGCGAAGGACCGCATCCTGGAATACCTGGCGGTGCGCAAGTTGGCGCGGCGGATGCGCAGCCCGATCCTGTGCTTCGTGGGCCCACCGGGAGTCGGCAAGACCAGCCTGGGGAAGGCGATCGCGGAGGCGATGGGGCGCCGGTTCGAGCGCATTTCGCTGGGCGGGGTGCGCGACGAGGCCGAGATTCGCGGGCACCGGCGGACCTATATCGGCTCGTTGCCCGGGCGGATCATCCAGACGATGCGCCGCGCCGGCACCGTGAACCCGGTTTTCATGCTGGATGAGATCGACAAGCTGGGGCTGGATTTCCGCGGCGACCCGACGACGGCGCTGCTGGAGGTGCTGGACCCGGAGCAGAACCACGCGTTTTCGGATCACTACATGGAGATACCCTTCAACCTGTCGCGGACCCTGTTCATCGCCACGGCCAACACGCTGACGAATTTGCCGGCGGCGCTGGTGGATCGGATGGAAGTGATCGAGATCGCCGGCTACACCGACGACGAGAAGCTGGAGATCGCGCGGCGCTTCCTGATGCCCGAGCAGGCCGAGCAGCACGGGCTGGACGCCGAGCACGTGACGCTGACCGAGGGCGCCTACCGGGCGATCGTGCGGTCGTACACCCGTGAGGCGGGCGTGCGCGAACTGGAACGGCAGCTGGCCAACATCTGCCGCCGGGCGGCGTACCTGAAGGTCGAGGGGAAGTCGAAATCGCTGCGGGTGACGGCCGGGAACGTGCACAAGTACCTGGGTCA
>CAYYTN010000451.1:0-1888 GCA_964474495.1 uncultured Chloroflexota bacterium | reverse complement strand
TAGGCGTCGGGCCGGGCGGAGGTGCGGGGGGCGGGCGGGGTCTTGCCGAAGTAGCGCTTGAGGGTGGCCCGGAACGCGGATTGCTGGACGTGGTTCATGTACAGATCGATGTGGGTCGGGTTGTCGCCTTTGGTCTCGAAGCGGATGCGGCCGCGGCCGATGCCGTAGCGGGTGAAGGCGTCCCAGCGGTGGATGGGGCCGTTGCCAAGGGCGAAACCCTCGGTGGTGAAGACGTAGCGGGTGGGCATGATGAGCGCGCCGAAGATGGCCATGATGACGAACATCTCGCCGAGGCCGTCGTTGGTGAGGCGCAGGTCGGCCAGGGCGGCGATGCCGGTGATGCGGCCGATCCAGAACAGGTTGGCCAGGCCCAGGGCGACGAGCATGTTGGTGCGGTGGAGCAGCATCTTCTGCATGAAGGTGAGCCGGGTGTCGTGGACCTGGCGGCCGGGAGCACGTCGCGAGAAGGGCGCCCAGACGCGGTTGAACATCATGGCGACGGAGGTCATGGCCAGGATGAGGAGGACGAGTGAGGGGATGTTTTCAGTGGGCATAAGGTCAAATGGGGTTGGCGCCGCCGGTCGCCGAGGAAGCTCACGGCCGGGTGGCGGTACAGTAGAATCCTGGCAAGAGAATAACCCGAGTTTCGTTCGGAAAACAGCAGCCGGGAGCGTCGTATGTCGGGACACTCTAAATGGTCGACGATCAAGCGGGCCAAGGCGGCGACCGACGCCAAGCGCGGGCAGCTGTTCTCGAAGCTGAGCGGGGAGATCGCGGTGGCGGCGCGGATGGGGGGGCCGGATACCGACGCCAACTACCGGCTGAAGATGAGCATCTCGCGGGCGCGGGCCGCGAATATGCCGGCGGCGAACATCGAAAGGGCCATTCAACGCGGCTCCGGGGTGGGCGGTGAGGCGGACCTGATGGAACTGGCCTACGAGGGCTACGGCCCGGGTGGGGTGGCGATCTTCATCGATGTGATCACCGACAACAAGAACCGCTCGGTGGCCCAGGTGCGCAACGTGCTGGATACGTCGGGCGGGCACCTGGGGGAGACCGGGAGCGTGGCCTGGCTGTTTGAGCCGCGCGGAGAAATCAGCCTTGACCTGGGCGAGCGCGACTTTGACGACGTGTTCATGATGGCGGTGGACGCCGGGGCGGAGGACGTGGAGGAGGACGACGGGATGGTGTTTGTGTGGACGCGGGCGGAGCGGCTGGACGCGGTGCGGCAGGAACTGGTGGCCGCCGGGCTGGAAATCGAGAAGGCGGAACTGGGCCGGGTGGCGCAGGCGCCGCTGGACCTGGAGGAACGGCAGGCGGTGCAGGTGCTGCGGCTGGTGGACAAGCTGGAGGACCTGGACGACGTGCGCAAGGTGGATACGAACCTGAACCTGCGGGAGGAAGTCGTTGCGGCGTACGCGACGGCGTAGATGCTGAGCGGGGGGAGTCGCCGTGGGGACGGGGCGGGGTTGTCTTTCGCGAATGAGAGTCTGGGCGCGGCCCGTGGGGGTGAGGTTTGATAGCCCGGGTCAACGGCACGGTGGTGGCCGGCGGCGTGGACTGGCTGGACGTGCAGCCGGAGGGCGTCGGGCTGGTGCTGCGAGCCAGCGTGGTGGAAAGCACGGCGGCGCGCTACGTGGGCGGCGGGAGCGAAGTAACCCTGCACACGCATCTGCATTCGGCCGACGACGGGCCGGGGCTGTTTGGCTTTGAGAGCGAGGCCGAGTTGGAGGTGTTCCAGGCGCTGATCGGCGTGTCGGGGGTGGGTCCGAAGCTGGGCATAAGGGTGCTGTCGGCGCTGAGCCCGGACCGGCTGATCGCGGCGATCAACAACGAGAGCACGAAGATATTGCAGTCGGTGTCGGGCGTGGGAGCGCGGACCGCCGGG
>CAYYTN010000450.1:0-1894 GCA_964474495.1 uncultured Chloroflexota bacterium | reverse complement strand
CCTGCGCGAAATCGCCGTCGCCGAAGAGGTCAAGGCCTTGGTCACGCCCGCGCGCTCGATGGTCGACATCGCCCTTGCCTTCGTCCTCGCCCACCCGGCGGTCAGTTGCGCCATTCCGGGTATGAAATCACCCGACCAGGCCCGCGCCAACGTCGCCGCCGCCGCCGTGGAACTCACCGACGACGAGATGGCCACCATCCGCGAGGCCAGCGCCGGCCTGCTCTAGGCCTACCCCGGCGACATCCCCGGCCGTCCAGCCCGCCCACACCCCCGGCCCCCTACTCTGGCAAAACCGCCCGGATCTGCGACAGGTCGTATACGACCGCGTCCGCCTCCGGCAGGTCGTCCGGCACATCCGCCGGCAGCGTCTTGCGGAACCGGTTCAACCAGATCGTGAACATGCCCAGCATCGCCGCCCCCACAATGTCGCGTCGGAAGCTATCGCCGATCATCGCCGTCCGGCCCGCCGCCAATCCCATCAACTCCAGAATGTGCTCGAACGCCGCCGGTTCCGGCTTCCCCGCCCCCACTTCGCCCGAGATGACGATCGGGTCGAACCGTCCTCGCAGCCCCGCCCCGTCGATCTTCTCGTTCTGCACATCCGGCGAGCCGTTCGTCAGCAGCGCCAGGCGGTAGTCCCGCGCCAGGTCGTCCAGCGCCGCCGGCGCCTCCGGGTACACCAGGTGCCGCGCCCGCCGCTCTCGCCGAAAGGCGTCCGCCAACTCCAGCGCCAGCGCCGCGTCGGCGATTCCGTGCTCCGCCAGCGCTCCGCTCCAGGCCTCCAGGCGGTACTCCGGCAGCCGGCGCGCCAGCGGTTCCAGCCGCGGGTCCGGATATGAGAAATTCCCCCACAGCGCCTCCCACGAACTCGCCCCCAGCGCCTTCGCATGCGCGCCGAAATCCGACGCCCGCCACACCGTCTGCGCGCTCTTGAACAGACTTGCCGCCAGCGCATCCGCATCGATCCCGTGCCGCCTCGCCGCGATCTCCGCCGCCGCGATCGCTGCCGCCTCCGCCGAAGGGTTGTCCGGCATGATCGTCTCATCCAGGTCGAAAATCAGCGCCTCCAGCCGCATCACTCGCCCCCGCCCCACTGCAAAGCCCGGGGCAACTCCCCAATCAGCCCCACCGCCGCCAGTGCCCGTTGCACGATTTCATCCACCACTTCCTCCAAAGATTCCGGCCGCTGGTAAAACGCCGGCATCGGCGGCAATACCGTCGCGCCGGCCTCGCTCAGGGTCAGCAGGTTGCGCAGGTGAATCGGTGACAGCGGCGCTTCCCGCGGCACCACCACCAGCGGCCTTCGCTCCTTGATCGCCACGTCCGCCATCCGGTGCACCAGGCTCGTCCCCACCCCGGTCGCGATCGCCGCCGCGCTGGCCACGCTGCACGGAATCACCGCGTAGGCCCGCACCGGGAACGACCCGCTCGCCAGCGCCGACGCCATGTCGCCGGGCTTGTGCACCGTCATCTGCCCGAGCGCCCCCAGTTCCGCCAGCGCGTCGTCCAGCGACTCCTCCAATTCATACTCCCAGGTCAGCCGCCCATACCGCGTACACACAAAATGCAGGTGGACCCCGCGCTCCACCACCGCCGCCGCGAACCGCCGCGCGATCACCGACCCGCTCGCGCCCGACACCGCCAGCGCCACATTTTCTCGATCCGCCGTTGAACTCATACCCCGATTATGAAGTGCAGGATCACCGACGCCATAAACGCGATCGACACATACCCGTTCATATCGAAGAACGCCTTCTGTAAACGGTTCAGGTCGTCGGCCCGCACCATCCCCGCCTCATACACCAGCAGCGCGGCAGCCGTCGCCACCCCGAACCAGTAGATCGGGCTCAACTCCGCCACCAGCCCCAGCCCCACCATGCACCCCACCGCCACC
>CAYYTN010000449.1:1688-1905 GCA_964474495.1 uncultured Chloroflexota bacterium | reverse complement strand
CGGGGAGCCGCGGATTATCAATCTGCTGAGCAACATGGTGATCTTCTTCGTGCTGCTGTTTTCACCAATCGTGTACCGGCTGGAGCAACTGCCGGGCTGGTACCAGGGGGTGCAGCAGGCGCTGCCGTTCTACCCGATGGCGGTGGTGATCCGCAATGGGCTGAGCGAGGGGCTGGTGGATGGCACCGAGGCGGCGTATGCGGTGCTGGCGGCGTGG
>CAYYTN010000449.1:0-1611 GCA_964474495.1 uncultured Chloroflexota bacterium | reverse complement strand
GGGTCGGTCTCATCGGGCGGGGCGGCGAAGCTGCCGGCCTCGGACGCGAAGCGCTCGTCGACCAGGCCGGTGACCGGGTCGGCGACGCGATGGAAGGCGGCGAGCAGGGCGCGGGCGTCGTCGGTGAGCCGCGAGGCGCCGCCGCCGGGCCCGCCGGAGGTGGAAATCAGCAACGGAAAGCCGGCGGCGGCCTCAGTTTCCTGCAGCTTCTTCCAGGCCGTCCGGTTGGGGAGGTCGAGTTCGCGGGCCGCCGCCGAGACCGAGCCGAGCCGGTCGACCCGCTCTAACAGGTCAGCGCGAAAGCCGCTTAGCAGCACCACCTGGTCGTGCTCCAGCCAAACCTTGGAGCGGACGCGCCAGCGGCTCTTGCGGGTCCCCGGCATTCTCGTTCCCCCGTTTGACGGCGCGTCGTGAACTAGACCGCTCCAATATTACGTTCCCGGCGCGGTGGGGGAGGGGCTCCGCGGCCCACGGCCATCGGAGCATCCCCGGCGCCCGGTGTTCAGTTGCTCGGAATCTTTTATTTCCGTATCGGAAACCTATTCCTGATACAATGAAAAAAATACCGGGTGTAGGAGGGGAACCGATCGCCCACCATTCAGGGATGGGGAACTTGACGTCGCTCGCGAATCTCAGGGGGGGAGAGGTCGCCGAGGTCGTGACGGTTGAAGCCCACGGCATCCTGCAGCGGCGGTTGCTGGACCTGGGATTCGTGCCGGGCACGCCGGTCGAGTTGGATCAGCGGGCCCCCTTTGGAGATCTGCGGGCGTATCGGATCCGGGGCTCGGTGTTTGCGCTGCGGGATTCGGAGTCGCGGCGGGTGAAGATAAGGCGGCTGACGGCGGGCGGGGAGGAGCGGCGGTGAGGGGCGAGGCGCCGGGGGCGGTGGCGACGCCGGGGACCGGCCGGGAGGTGGCGGCCGGGTCGTTCGTGGTGGCGCTGGCCGGGAACCCGAACACCGGCAAGAGCACGGTCTTCAACGCTTTGACCGGGCTGCATCAGCACGTCGGGAACTGGTCGGGGGTAACGGTGGGGCTGGCGGCGGGGACCTATCGCCACGCCGAGCGCGAATACCGGATCGTGGACCTGCCGGGTACCTATTCGCTGGTGGCGGCCAGCGAGAACGAGGTGGTGGCGCGGGAGTTCCTGGTGTTCGAGGAAGCCGACGTGGTGGTGGTGGTGGTGGATGCGTCGGCGCTGGAGCGCAATTTGGGCCTGGTGCTGCAGATCCGCGAGTTCACCGGCCGGGTGGTGGTGTGCCTGAACATGATGGACGACGCGGCGCGGCACGGGGTTCAGGTCGATGTGGCGGCGCTGGCGGCGGAACTGGACGTGCCGGTGGTGGCGACGACGGCGCGCGACGGGCTGGGGATCGCGGATCTCCGTGAGGCGATCGCCGGGGTCTGCGCGGCGGACCAGCAACCGCCCCCGCGACCGGTGCGCTACCCGGGGGACGCGGAGGAGGCGGTGGCGAAGGTGATGCTGGACATCGTGGGGAGGAATCCGGCGGCGGCGCGCTGGCTGGCGGTAAGGGCGCTGGAAGGGGACGCGGAACTGGTGCGGCGGGTGCTGGCCGGGGAGGGGGCATCGGACCGGGTTGAGCTGCCAGCG
>CAYYTN010000448.1:0-1937 GCA_964474495.1 uncultured Chloroflexota bacterium | reverse complement strand
AGTCTTCTTCCGACGGCCCCATCCGCATCACCGTCGAAATCGAGCGACCCGCCGTCATCCTCGACGACATCGGGCCCCACGCCCGCGGCGCCGTCCGCGAGGCTCTCAAGACCCTGCGCAGCGCCCTCGACGTCGCCCTCCGTCTTATCGACGAAGAGTCCGACGCCACCTCCTCCCCCGGCCCCACCCGCATCAAGATCGAGTAGACGGCGCCCCCTGCCCCGTCACCCGGTCGCCGATCGCGCGCAGGTGCTCGGCCGCCCGTTTCATCTCCCGATCGATCCGCCGCGCTCCCAGCACCCCCAGCCGCGCCGCGATCACCGGCCCGTCAAAACCCGCCAGCACCAGCGCCGCCAGCACCGCCTGCAGGTTCAATTCCCCGCTCCCCGGCGGCACCACTCGCAGCCGCCCCGGAATTCCGGCATGGTCCGTCGCGAACAGCGCCGTCGTCGCCCCCGCCACCGGTGCCAGGTCTTCCACCGGGTCGGTTCCCAGGTGAAAATGAGCCTGCACCGGGTCGTAGCACACGCCTAAATCCGCACTGCCCAGCGACCCGTGAATCTCCCCTAGCGCCGCTCCCGTCAGCGCGATCCCCGGCCGCGGCGCCAGCGTTAGCACCACCCCGGCGTTCTGCGCCTCCGGCAGCAACTTGCGCAGGGCCGCGATCAGCCGCTTCCGATCCGCCGCCAGCGTCTTCTCATCCTTCGGAATCTGCCGATTGTCGTCACCCGACTCAAACCGTGGCGGCGCCAGCACACTGACGTTGTGGATGCCGAGGTACGATCCCGCCTTGATGAACTCCAGCAGATCCTCCGTCGAGCGCGCGTCCCCGGTCAGTTCGCCAAAATTCGCATGCCGGCACTGCAGCCCGTAGGACAGGATTGTCTCCCGCAGTTCATCCAGCGCCCCGCTGTTGCCCGGGTCCCGAAATAGGGCGCCCTCGGCGTGCTCCCGGGCCAGGCTCACGAATCCAAACCCCGCCGCCGCGATACCCGCCAGCGCCCGGGCCAGCGGAAGCCGGTCGCGGGAGTAGGGGAACGTCGAACCCGTCAGTTGCATAGTCCTCGCCATTACCTCCGAGAAATCACGAATCCCAAGAATAGACCTGCCGCCCGCGCTGGTCTAGAACCCGGCCCGAGCCTCGTCCGCGGCGTCCCCCCGCGCCAACTCCACACCAACCACAATATTGTCGATCAGGTGCACCCCGCCGATCGTCACCGCCCCCGAAAACACGGCTGGCTCTCGCGCGACGGTCAGTTCGGTCAGGTCCAGCGCATCCGCCACACTCGCGTACTCCAACCGCACCGACGGTTCGCCCGCCACCGTCGTGCGAATCATTCGCCGCAGCGCCTCCGCATCTTCCGTACCCTCCGCAAACGCCGCCGCCGCCGCCGCCAGTCCCCGGTACAATGCCGTCGCCGCCAGCCTTCCTGCGCCGTCCAGGCGCACGTTCCGGCTGCTCCAGGCCAGCCCGTCCGCCTCCCGAACCGTCGCCACCACCACCACCTCGATTTCCAGCTCCAATTGCTTCACCAGGTCGGCGATAACCCGCGTCTGTTGCCAGTCCTTCTGGCCAAAGAACGCCACGTCCGGGCGCACCTGGTCGAAGAGCCGCGCCACCACCGTCGCCACCCCCGCGAAATGCCCCGGTCGCGCCTCCCCCTCCAGCACTGTTGCCAGCCGCCCTGGGTCCACCGTCGCGGCCGGCCCCTGCGGATACATCACCCCCACCGGCGGCGCCCAGACGAAGTCCACTCCCTCCATCCCCAGGATCTCCAGGTCCCGGACCTGCGTCCGCGGATAGCCCGCGAAATCATCCTCAGCGCCGAACTGCGTCGGATTCACAAACAGGCTCGCCGCGACGGTGTCACAGCGGTCCCGCGCCACCCGCAGCAATGCCCGGTGCCCGGGGTGCAACGCTCCCATGGTCGGCACCA
>CAYYTN010000447.1:0-1947 GCA_964474495.1 uncultured Chloroflexota bacterium | reverse complement strand
CTCTTCGGTTCAATTTAGCCATCTTCTCTTCTCCCCGTCGATTTCCGGCGACCCGACTTCCGCTCCATCAATCCCTCCAAAGCGAACACGGGCGCCACTGTTTCAACCTTCTGCCGGTACTGGTCTGCATCAGATCGTTCCGGCGCTCAATCGATAGCTCCTCCCTTCCTGTACTCGATGTCCATCAGCCCTTTAGGCCCGTCATCGTTATCCCCTGCGTGAAATACCGTTGCAACGCCAGGTACATGATCAACACCGGCAACGCCGACAGCGCCGTCGCCGCCAGCATGGGGCCCCACCGGATCACCTCGCCCTTCATCGTCGCCAGCCCGATTTGCACCGTGAAGACCTCCGGCCGCGTCACCGCCACCAGGGGCCACAGGAAGTCGTTCCACGCCGCCGTGAACGCGAAGATCGACAGCGCCGTCAACGCCGGCCCGCTCAGCGGGATGAATATCTGTACCAGGATCCGTATGCGGTTGCATCCGTCTATCCGGGCCGCGTCCTCCAGTTCCGCCGGCAGGTTCATGAAGAACTGCCGGATCAGGAACACGCCGAAGAATTGCACCAGCCGGATAGACGCGATTCCCATGTACGTATCCACCAGGTTCAGCTTGGTGATGATCACGAAACTCGGGATGATCGTCACCTGGATCGGGATCATCATTGCTCCCAGGTACATCAGGAACAGAGTGTCCCGTCCCCAGAATTTCAACCTTGCGAACGCATACCCCGCCAGCACCGCCGTGAACACCACGCTGAACGTCTCGATAAAGGCCACGATGATGCTGGTCTTCAGCCACGTGCCGAGCGGCCAATCCGTCCACGCGTCCACGTAGTTCTGCCACTCGAACGAACTCGGCAACAGCGACATGTCCCGGCTGAAGATGTCCTGCTCCGGTTTCAGCGATGACGACACCGTCCACATGTACGGGATCAGGAAGACCAGCGCCGCCGTCACCAGCACGGAGTACAGTGCCACCTTCTTTAGCAGCTGTTCCCGCCGGAACGAGCCCCCGGTCAGCCGGCTGCCGAACTCAGTAGTCAACCAGCCTCCCCGCGAACTTGTATTGGATCAGCGATATCCCGAAGACGATTACGAACAGCACGTAGGCGATTGCACTCGCGTAGCCCATCCGGAACAGCTCGAACGCCTGCTGATACAGGTAGAGCACCACCACGTTCGTCGAGTCCACCGGCCCGCCGGCGGTCATCACGTAAATCATGCCGAATGAATACTGGGTCGCCCGAATTACACCCATGATCAGCACGAAGAAAGTCGTCGGCCACAGCAGCGGCCAGGTCACATGCCGAAACTGCCCCCAGGCTCCCGCGCCGTCGATTCCCGCGGCCTCTCGCACGCTTACCGGGATCCCCTGCAATCCGGCCAGGTACACCACCACGAAATACCCGATCTCCCGCCACGAGAATGTGATGATCATCGTCGGCAGCGCCCACTGGACGCTCGATGCCCATCCCGGCCCCTTGACGCCGAACGATTTCAGGATTTGGTTCACCGGCCCGAACTGCGGGTCGAACAGCCACAAGAAGACCAACCCGGTCGCGATCAGCGAGGTCACCACCGGCGAGTAGAAGATCCCGCGGAATGTCGCCGTCCCCCGCAGCCCCTGATTCAACGCCAGCGCCAGTCCCAGCGCCCCCACCACCGTGATCGCCACCACCCCGAACGTCAACACCAGGGTGTTCACCACCGTCTTCTTGAAGGTCTTGTCGCCAACCAGCTCGACGTAGTTCTCGAACCCAACGAATTCCGCGTCGCCGCGCACCGGGTGCCAGTCCAGAAAGCTCATGTACAGCGAGAAACCCAGCGGGAAGCCGATGAAGATCAGGAAGAACGCCAGCGTCGGGAGAACGAACAGCGTGCCGTAGCGCGCCTGCTCCTGCCGGAAATACGCCCTCAGTCCCCTGAATACCCCGACCGGCGCC
>CAYYTN010000446.1:0-1955 GCA_964474495.1 uncultured Chloroflexota bacterium | reverse complement strand
TGAACCGGTCGGGGCGGTCTACCGACTGGAACCCGACGGCCTGGTGCTCGCCGAGCCGGCCACCATCACCCTCAAACTCGACGAGACCGACCTGTCGGGAATCGACCTGGAGCGCGGCGTGCCGGCCATGGTCCTGCTTACCCGGAGCGCTGACGGCGGCTGGGAGATCCTGCCCGAGCCGGCGACCTCAATCGACCTGCCAACCGGTACCCTCACCGTGACCGCCACGATCTCTCACTTCACCGAGGCAACGCTCCAGAAGACTGACATCTCGGTGACCATGGACCCGCTTGAAGTCAAGGAACCGAAGGGCGCCACCTTCGAGCCCGCGGTAACCGCCACCAACGCTTCGGCGGCCGGCGGGGCCTACGGCACCTTTATCTATACCGCCACCGGAGCCGTCGCCGTCAACGGCGATTTCCGCTCTTTTGAGGCCGCGGTCGGGCCCGGCGAGACCACCGGTCCCTTTCCCGAGCCGGTGTACGAGTGCACCGAGGTCGGCCCGGGAACCTACGAGGCTCGATTCGTTTGGACCGCCGATTCCGAGGAGATCGACTGGGTTCGGGCGCTTCTCACCCTGGGGGAGAGCGTCTCCGCCGGCCCCATCTCCGGTACCGCCGCCGCCACCGGTAGTGCCGATTGCGTCGCGCCCGCCACCGCCTCAGGGGTCTCCGAGGGCACGACTGCGGAAAGCGTGGAGGGTGGCACGACCGAGTCGGTTGATACCGACGGAGATGCCACCGAATCGCCGACCTCGGACGACACGCCAACCCCAACGCCGGCCGAGCCCGACGACGGCGCCACGGAGGGGGTCACCGTGCTGGATACTCCCGACCCGGCCGGCGACGCCACCACCTGCGGCACCGACACGCCCGTCGTCGATGCTCCCAACGTCGACATCCGCAACGTGATGATCCTCGACTTCGGCGATGATGGCTTCCAGATAATCGTCACCCTGGCCGGATCGGCCGGGGACGCCTTCGCCAACGACTTCAGCTGGGCCGCGGTGCTTCGACGCCTCCATGGCGACGGGACGGTTTCCGCGATGATCCACGAGATCCATGACGAAGCGACGCGCAGCGGGTTCTTCAATCCCGCGAACGGCGAGGTTGTCCCGGACACCGCCGACGCCGTCGCGGTCGACGGCAGCAACCTGGTCTTCAAGAGCAGCGAGCCGCTTACCGACTTCGCCGCATTCTTTGTCCAGGCCTTCAACATGCTGACCCCCGATTCCGACAAGGCTTGTGACGAGGTCGGCCCCGTGGACGTGCCGTCGAATGGCCTCGACACCTTTGCGGAACCGCCACCGGACGGACAGGCAACCCTTACCTGCTCCGCGGCCAATCCCGACGGCCTGTTCGTCTTCCCCATCCGCTGCGACCTGTTCAACCCCGGCCCCGAGCAGACGTTCAACCTCAGCGCCGAGGTCACCGACGGCGACGCCACCGTCTTCCTCGGCCGGGACCACGTGGTTGTCGCCGGCGGCGTCACCGAGTCATTCCGCCCCATGGCCCTGGTCAATATCCTCATTCCGAACACCTTTGAGATCCGAGCGACCGGTGAAGACGGGGCTGCCGCGATCAACCCCTCTGTTCTAACCATCCCCCCTCAGTCCGGCACTTCCGCACCCGACTCCGGACCGAACGTTCTCGGCGGAAGCGACAGCCCCAACGACACCTTCTACAGCGGCCCCGACGCCTCGCAAAGCCTCGCCGACCCGCGCGTTGACATCCTCGGCCAGGGCGCGCTCATCTTCAATACCGACGGCTCCTACCCGGCCGGCGCCGGATTGATCGCCCCCGACGGCCCCTTCGCCTGCGGCGCCCCCAACGACTACGGCTTCCACGTCGTCTGCAACGACGAAACCGGCAGCGATCTTTCCACCTCCTCCCGGGTCGTTCTCGCCTACACCTGCACCGGCGCGCCCCTGCCCGTTTCCGGGGACGACTACCTCA
>CAYYTN010000445.1:1738-1955 GCA_964474495.1 uncultured Chloroflexota bacterium | reverse complement strand
GCACATGCTCACCAGCGCCGCGTATTCCTGCCGCCCGTGCTCGTCCTGGTCCGGGGTCCGGTCCGACTTCCCGTAGGGCGGCCAGTCGAAGTGCGGCCCGTCGTAGTCGTGCGGGTACATGTCCTTGTACTTCTGCTGGGTGAAGTACGGCTCGTGCGGGTCGAAGGTTTCCAGCTGCAGGAACCAGCGGTCGGCGCCGGCGTTGCGGCGGATGAAG
>CAYYTN010000445.1:256-1728 GCA_964474495.1 uncultured Chloroflexota bacterium | reverse complement strand
TTTGGCGAAGGTCTGCGCCTGCGGCTGCTGCGCCTCCTGCTTCATGAATTCGCGATTGATCCACTCCTGCCGCCACAGCGGCGCCACCTTGTCGCTGGTCCCCGAAAAGAACTTCACCCCCAGCGCGCCCTCCGGAATGTCCGGGTCCGCCACCTGCCCCATCCACGGGTCGCCCTCCTGCCCGCGGCTGAACTGCCAGGTGTTGTATTTCGTGTGATAGGTCGCCCCGCCCTCCTCGAAGTAGTGCTGGTGGTCGGTGCAGAGGTGGGTGTAGACGTCGTTTTCCTTCAGGATGGCCGGCATCGAATCGTCAAACGGCTCCAGCGGACCCCAGCTGCGGTGCAGGAAGTTGTAGCGCCCGGTGTGCAGTTCGCGCCGCGCCGGCATGCAGGGCAGGCTCCCCGAGTAGCTGTTCTGGAACTGCACCGTCTTTGCCGCGAGCCGCTCGAAATTGGGCGCCTTCACCCAGTCGCAGCCGTAGTTCGGCAGGTGGTGCCGGTTTAGCGTGTCGAACATCACCATGATCGCCTTCATTACCGTCTCCCTCGCGGCTACCCGCCGCCTACTTCAAGCTCAATTCGTTATCGAAACTCCGCCGCCCACTGGCCGGCGATGTGCGTGCTGCGTATCCGCCATTCCAGGATCACGTTCAGCAGTTCCTGCTTCTTCGCCGCGTGCTCCGGCTCGAACCACAGGTTGTCCACCTCGTCCGGGTCGGCGGTCAGGTCGAATAGCTGTCCGTTGTCTTCGCCCAGGAAGTGCACCAGCTTCCAGCCCTTGCCGCGGACCATCGTCTCGTAGTCCGAATACAGCCCCACCACGTCCTCGCGGTCGTGCTCGGCGAATACGTATTCCCGCCCATGCGCCTCGTCCGCGCCGTTCAGTGCGGGCAGCATCGAGATCGCCTCGTAGGTCTCCGGCACCTCGACTCCGGCCAGCTCCAGCACCGTTGGACCCAGGTCCATCCACTGGTACTGATCCTCCACCTCGCGTCCGCCCGCGAATCGACCCGGCGCCCAGGCGATCGTCGGCACCCGGGTCACGATGTCGTACATCGTCCACTTCTGGCTCGATCCGTGGTCGGTCAGCGTGTCGCCGTGATCCGAGGTGAAGAACAGCACCGAGTTCTCCATGAACCCGCGCTCCTCCAGTGCCGCCACGATCTCGCCGATCTTCTCGTCGATCATCGACACGTTGGCCATGTAGTAGCGCCGCTGCCGCAGCCGCTGCTCCTCGGTCGGCCGCAGGATGTGAAACACCGAATCGTGGGCCACCTCGGTGTTGTGTTCGTGCATTTGCTTCAGCGCGTCGGGCTGTGCTTCCAGCTCCTCCTCGGTCACCTCCAGCAGCGGCAGGTCCCGGTCTTCATAGACCTCCCGCCAGCGGTCGATCGGGTCGTAGGGCGGATGCGGCCCCGGGAAGCCGATTTCCAGGAAGAACGGCTGGTCCAGTTGGTAGCGCTCGATCCAGCG
>CAYYTN010000445.1:0-237 GCA_964474495.1 uncultured Chloroflexota bacterium | reverse complement strand
CAGGAACATGTCCGAGTGCAGCTCGTCGGGCAACTCCCACTCGAACGCGCCCAGTTCCTCTTCGTAGCCCGGCCGTTTTTCGTAGTCCTCGCGCTCCGGCTTGCGCAATCCGTGGGCCATCACCCCGCGGTCCCACTCGTCCTCGTGCAGCGCCCACTGCCGGAAGCGCTGCTTGTTCTCGACGTTGAAGCGGTAGTCAAAACCGGCCTTCGCGTCGAAGGGCGTCAGGTGCATCTT
>CAYYTN010000444.1:462-1968 GCA_964474495.1 uncultured Chloroflexota bacterium | reverse complement strand
ATGCGCACGCCGGAAGCCGATACCGCGGTGGTGGCTGCCAGCGACCTGATCGGCTACAGCCTCTATCTCGATCTGCTGGGCCCGGCCGCGGCCGGTAAGCAACGTCATGATTTCGACCTCGGCGAGGAAGAGGCTCGCGTGCGCGCCGCCCTCGACCTCGCCGCGGAGGGCCGCAACGTCGCGCTGATCTGTTCTGGTGATGCCGGTATCTACGCCATGGCCTCACCAACTTACGAACTGATCGATCGGGAGTGTGAGAACCGGCCCGACTGGACGCGTCTCGACATCGCCGTGGTGCCGGGCGTCTCCGCCCTGCAGACCGCCGCCGCCCGCGCCGGTGCGCCACTGGGTCACGACTTCTGCGCCATTTCGCTTTCCGACCTGCTGACGCCGTGGGAGGTTATCCGAAGGCGCGTCGAGGCCGCCGCCGCCGGCGATTTCGTCATCGCTTTCTACAACCCCGTCAGCAAGCGCCGCACCACGCAATTGGCCGAAGCCCGCGATATTCTACTGCAGCACCGTCCCGCCGAAACGCCGGTCATGCTGGCCCGCAACCTGGGGCGGCCGAGCGAGACCTTAAGCCACACTACGCTGGGCTCGCTCGATCCCGCTAACGTCGACATGCTGACGGTGGTTCTGGTGGGCTCCACGACGACGCGGCGCATCGATCACGCCGGCGGCGCCTGGGTCTACACGCCGCGCGGTTATGCCAAAAAAATGGACGCCAAAAAACCGGAGGCCTCGTCATGACCGTGCATTTCATCGGCGCCGGTCCTGGCGCACCCGACCTCATCACCGTTCGCGGCCTTCGCCTGATCGAGGCCGCGCCCGTGGTGCTTTACGCAGGCTCCCTGGTGCCCGAGGAAGTCGTGGCGTCCGCCCCCGACGACGCCCGGGTGATCGACACCGCGCCCCTCAACCTGGATGAAATCCTGGCCGAGATGGTAGCGGCGCACGAAAAAGGCCTCGATGTCGCTCGGGTGCACTCGGGCGATCCTTCGCTCTACGGCGCCATCGCCGAACAGATGCGGCGCCTCGACGGTTTGGGCATTCCCTACACCATCACGCCGGGCGTACCGGCCTTCGCGGCGGCGGCGGCGGCACTGGGGAAGGAACTTACCCTGCCGGGCATCAGCCAGACCGTGATCCTGACGCGCACCGCCATGAAAAGCTCCGCCATGCCGGAAGGCGAGGAGTTGGCCGAGCTGGGCCGGGCGGGCGCGACGCTCGCCGTGCACCTGTCGGTCCGCAACCTGAAGCAGGTCAGCGCCGACCTGATCCCCCACTACGGCGCCGACTGTCCGGTCGCGGTGATCTACCGCGCGAGCTGGCCGGACCAGCAAATCATCACCGGCACCTTATCGGATATCCGGGAAAAATGCCGCGCCGCCAAGATCACCCGGACTGCGCTGGTGATGGTGGGCCGGGTTCTGGGCGAGGACAGCTTCGAGGAAAGCCGGCTATACGCGCCGGATCACGTGCACCTGTTGCGCCACAAAAACAGCT
>CAYYTN010000444.1:0-452 GCA_964474495.1 uncultured Chloroflexota bacterium | reverse complement strand
CCAGGCCATTACATCGTCCACCGTTTCGACGACCTCACCGGTTTGGGTTTGCCCCCGTTCGATCATGACGACCGGGATGTTGAGCTGGCGGGCCGCCGCCATCTTCGGCCAACTGCCCGCGCCGCCGGCGTTCTTGGCGACGATGACGTCGATGTCGCGGTTCGACAGCATGGCGTGCTCTTCGGCCTCGACGAAGGGCCCGCGACCCGTCACCACATCGTAATTCGCCAACGGCAGTGGCTCGACCGGCGGATCGACCAGGCGCACCAGCAGCCAAATGTCCGCCAGGCCGGCAAAGGCCGGCAGCTCCTGGCGTCCGGTCGCGAGAAAGCCGCGCCGAAAGCCACGCGCGGCGATTTCGGCTGCGGCGGCGGGCCCGTCATCCACCGCAATCCAGTCGTCGTCCGGGCTTGGCTGCCAGGGTGGCCGCACCAGTATGAGACGGGGAATGC
>CAYYTN010000443.1:0-1978 GCA_964474495.1 uncultured Chloroflexota bacterium | reverse complement strand
CCACCGCATCGTCGTTACCCGTCGCGGCGGCCCTGAAGTCCTCCAGGTAACCGAATTCGACCTCCCCGAACCGGCCGCCGGCGTCTCCGCCTACGACGCCATGCTACGCTCCCGCTGGTTCCCCGGCTTCCCGCGCACGCCGTTCGTCCCCGGCGCCGACATCGTCGGCGTGGTCGACAAACTTGGCGACGGCGTCACGACCCTCACCGAAGGGCAGACCGTCACCGGCGGTCCGCTGCGCGACAACGGCGGCTATGCCGAGTTTCTCTGCCTGCCCGCCAACGCTTCGGTGCCGGTCCCCGACGGGGTCGACCCGGTCGCCGCCGTCTGCCTGGTGGTCAACTACATCACCGCCCACATCGCCCTGCACCGTTCCGCCCGCGTCGAATCTGGCGAGCGCGTCCTCATCCACGGCGCCGCCGGCGGTGTCGGGACCGCCCTTCTCGAACTGGGCCGGCTCGCCGGTCTCGAGATGTACGCCACCGCCTCCGCGCCCAACCACGAACTGGTCACCCTGCTCGGGGCCATCCCCATCGACTATCGTTCCGACGATTTCGTCAGCCGCATCCACGAACTCACCGGCTCCGGAGTTAACGCCGTCTTCGACTCCATCGGCGGCGCTCGCCAGGTCTGGCGCTCGGCCCGCGCCCTCCGCAAAGGCGGGCGCCTGGCGTGGTTCGGCGTCGCCGCCACTTCCCGCGCCGGCCTCCGCGTCATCCCCCTCACCCTGCTATCGATCCTGCTGCTCAAGCTCACCCCGAACGGCAAGCAGATTCGCCTCCAGCCCGACGCCGACACTCCGGCGCAAACGCAAATCCTCACCGAGCTGCTCGAGCTACTCGCCGCCGGCAAACTCAACCCGATCGTCGCCGAGCGCATGCCGCTCCACGAGGCCGCCCGCGCCCACGAGCTGCTCCAGCGCGGCGGTTACGCCGGCAAGATCGTCCTCGTCACCGACACATAGGTTCCCCCCCGATCGCCCTCTGGCTGTATAAATGGACCGATGGTGATCGGTAGCGACCCTGCCGGTTGCCCGCCAGACCGGATTCCCTGACCAGCGAGGACGGCAGCTTGCCACTCTCCCGTCGACGAATGCTCGCCGCCACCCTCGCCGCCGCCGTACTCGCCGCCTGCGGCGAACCGCAACTGGTCGAGCTGCCCGCCGAGTTCCAGGGCGCCACCGATCTTCCGGTCGAGCCGCCCCCCACCCCCGTCATCACCAACGGGGCCCCCGCCACCGCCCCCCGCGGCCCGGTCTCCGTCAACCTCGGCATCGCCTCCGGCAGCCCGGTCGCCGCCCGGCTCGAAAGCCTGGTCCACGGCGCCGTCGCCGATGCCACCGCCGCCAACCCGGACCTCGACCTCAACGTCGTCCAGATTGCCGTCGGCCAGGGCCTGCAATTCCGCAACGACCCGGCCGCGCTGATCGACGCCGTCGACTCCGCGCTCGGCGATCGCGGCAGGCTCGACCTGCTGATCGTCGCCACCCGCGGCGACCTCCTCTGGCTCCAGGCCGAGGGGCTCATCCAGCCGCTCGACCGCTTCTTTTCAGCCGGTTCCGGGTCCATCGACGACTACTACCCGGCCGGCCGCCAGCTCGTCGCCTTCGACGGCCACAGCTGGGCCCTCCCCCTCGCCCTGGTCCCCACCGTCCTCTGGTACGGCGAGCAGCAATTCGCCACCGCCGGCGTCGACCCGCCCCCGGCCGAAGGCTGGACCTGGGCCGACTTCCGCACCGCAGCGGCTGACCCTCGCGCCCGCCGCCGACGGGTCCGGCGGTCAGTGGGGCCACTACTTCCCCGCCAACGCTCCCATCATGCAGGCGGCCAGCATGCTCTTCGTCTGGCAGAGCGGCGGCGCCTTCGTCGATGACGACGGCCTCCGCAGCCGGATCGCCGAGCCCGCCGCCATCGACGCCATCAGCCTCATCGAAAACATGATCCACCAGGACGGCTCCGCCCCCCCCCCCCCCCCCGCC
>CAYYTN010000442.1:1469-1999 GCA_964474495.1 uncultured Chloroflexota bacterium | reverse complement strand
CCGCTGCCTGTTGATCACCAACCCCGCCACCTCCACCCGCACCCCGGTCCGCGCCCGGGCCCGAATCGAACCGGCGATCGCCGCGTCGCCCAGACTCGGCGCCTGCACTCCCGAGCTGCGCCCGTCATACAGGTTTCCGACCCGCTTCTGGCCGCCGCCATACCGCGCCAGGTCCTCACCGCCCTCTCCCTCGCCATTCTCACTCGCGCCAATCAGAGCATTATGTAAAGTCGCCGCCGTCTGCGCCCGCGGATGCCCGCCTCGCGCTCGATCCCGCGGCGCGCCGATCGAATCCAACCCCTGCTTGCGTTCCACTCCCGTGGCCGCGCCCGAACCGCGCTCCTCCGGCAAAGCCCCCGTCGCGCCAGTCGATCCGCTCGCCGCATACTCCACCTCTAAACCCTCCGCCGCGCGCACCGACCCCTTCCGGGCTTCTATCCGCGCCGCCACCGCCACCATCTCTTCCCGCACCGCCGTACTCACCGACTGCTCCGCCGCTTCCACCGCCACCCGCACCTCCCGCGCACCAT
>CAYYTN010000442.1:0-1459 GCA_964474495.1 uncultured Chloroflexota bacterium | reverse complement strand
CGCCCAACCGTCCCCTCCCGCACCCGCGTCGCCAGTTCCTTCAACCCATCCGCCGTCAGCACCCCCGCCGCTGCCAGCGCCCGCCGGTAGAACTCCATCCCGCGAAACTCCGTCGAGTGCCCGGTCGCCGCGAAGTCCATCCGCGCCTGCACCATCCGGCCCGCCGGCCGCAGTTCCGCCGTCTCCATCAACTCCCCCGCCAGCCCCGGCAGTTCGTCGCCGATCTGCGCTGGCGCATAGGCGTGAATCCGCCACAGCGCGTCGCGGCGCTCCAGCCCGAAGCACTCAAACGCCCCCGCCGTCGCCAGGCTCTCCAGCACATTCGCCGGCAGCCGCGTCCGGCGGCAGAAGTCCTCCAGCGAGTCGTATTCCCCCGCCTCGATCTCCGCGTCCAATCTTTCCTGGTACGCCTCGCCCAGTCCCTCCACGTAGCGATAACCCACCCTGACCGCCCCGTCCGCCTCCATCGTGCATTCGTAGCGACTGTGTTGCACGTCCACCGGCCGCACCGTGACCCCGTGCCGCTGCGCGTCGCCGATCAGGGTGTGCGCGTGATAGAACCCCATCGGTTGCGAGTTCAAAATCGCGCAGGTGAACTCGGCGTGGTAGTACACCTTCAGCCAGGTCGACACGTACACCAGCAGCGCGAACGCGCACGAGTGCGCCTCCGGGAATCCGTAGCCCGCATACCCCTCGATCTGCGTATAGATATCCGTCTGCACGTGCTCCGGCACCCCGTTCGCCGTCATCCCCGCCACCAGGTCGTCGCGCAGCAACTGGATGTGCTCCAGCGAGCGCTTCCGGCTCATCGCCTGCCGTAGCGCATCCGCCTTCTCCGCGCTGAACCCGGCCACCGCCATCGCCATCTGCATGCACTGTTCCTGAAAGATCGGCAGCCCCAGCGTCCGTTCCAGCACCGGTTCCAGCGACGGCGCCAGGTACGTCACCGGCTCCTGCCCCAGCCGGCGCAGGATCCAGCGCCGGTGCATCTTGGTGCTCATCGGCCCCGGCCGGATGATCGCGATCTCCACCACCAGGTCATAGAAGTTCCGCGGCCGCGTCCGCGGCAGCGTGTTTATCTGCGCCCGGCTCTCGATCTGAAACACCCCCAGCGTGTCCGCCTCGCACGCGCAGTCATAGACCTTCGGGTCGTCAAAGGTGAACCTGGCCAATTCCAGCCGCCGCCCGTGCCGGGACTCGATCAGCCGGAACGCCCGGTGGATCAGCGTCATCATCCCCAGCCCCAGCAGGTCGATCTTTATCAGCCCCGCATCCGAGCAGTCATCCTTGTCCCACTGCACCACCGTCCGGTCCTCCATCGTCGCCGGCTCCACCGGCACCGCCTCCGCCAGCGGCCGCGACGAGATGATCATCCCCCCGCTGTGGATTCCCAGGTGCCGCGGGAAATTGCGGATCTCGTTCGTCAGCGCGATCAGGTCCTCCGCCACCCGGTTCGGAA
>CAYYTN010000441.1:0-2006 GCA_964474495.1 uncultured Chloroflexota bacterium | reverse complement strand
CGGAGAGACCGGCGAATCCGCCACCGTCGTCTCCGCGTCGCGCAGTTCCCGCACCAGCTCGTTCAGCACCCGGTTCGCCAGCCGCTGGCGATCCTCGTACCCATCCGCCGCCCGTTCAAAGAACAGCAGCAGGTCGCGGTCGTTGATGAACTGCGCCGCGTCCTCCGGCCGCAGGCCCACCTGATCCTCCAGGCGCGCGCGCACCTGCTCCGGCAACTGCGGCATCTCCGCGCGGATGCGCTCCACCCATTCCCGGTCCACCGTCAGCGGCGGCAGGTCCGGCTCCGGGAAGTAGCGGTAGTCGTGCGAGTACTCCTTGGTGCGCTGCGAGACCGTCCGCCCGGTCCCCTCCACCCAGCCGCGGGTCTCCTGCACCGGCATTTCATCGTGCGCGTCCCAGTACTCGCGCAGCCGCACTTCCTCGAAGCCAAGCGCCCGCTGTACCGCCCGGAAGGAGTTCATGTTCTTGATTTCGACCTTCACATCGCCCATCGGCGTGCCTTCGGGCCACACCGAGATATTGGCGTCGCAGCGGAACTGCCCGTGCTGCATGCTCGCCTCGGACACCCCCAGGTAGAGCAGGATGTTGCGCAGCGCCACCAGGTAGGCGCGCGCCTCGTCCGGCGAGGTCATGTCCGGCTCGCTGACGATCTCCATCAGCGGCGTCCCGGAGCGGTTCGCGTCGATCAGGCTCACCTCGTCGCCGGCCTCGCCGGTCGCATGGATCATCTTCGCGGTGTCCTCTTCCAGGTGCACCCGGGTGATCCCGATCCGCCGCGTCTCCCCATCCACCGCCACATCCAGCCCCCCGCCCACGCACAGCGGCATGTCGTACTGCGAAATCTGATACCACTTCATCAGGTCCGGGTAGGCGTAGTTCTTGCGGTCGAACTTGGCGAAGCCGGGAATCTCGCAGCCCAGCGCCAGCCCGGTCAGGATCGTCTTCTCCACCGCCATCCGGTTCATCACCGGCAGCACCCCGGGCATCCCCAGGCACACCGGACAGACGTGGGTATTGGCGGCGGCGGTCGCGTATTCCGACGAGCACCCGCAGAACATCTTGCTGGCGGTGCTGAGTTGCGCGTGCACCTCGAGCCCGATGACAGTTCTGTATTTCACGCCGGTCTGCGTGCTCACTGCTACACCACCTTCGCCGGGGCGTCAGCGGCCACGTCCAGTTCCCGCTCCAGCGCATAGGCCGCCCGCAGCAGCCGACCCTCCTCCAGCGCCGGGGCCATCAACTGCACCCCCACCGGCAGCCCCTCCGAGAAGCCGCCCGGGATCGAGATGCCCGGCAGCCCGGCCATGTTCGCCGGGATCGTCATCACGTCCGACAGGTACATCGCCAGCGGGTCCTGCAGTTTTGAGCCCAGTTCAAAGGCCACCGTCGGGCTGGTCGGCGTCACCAGCACGTCCACGTCGGCGAACGCCGCGTCGAAATCGCGCTTGATGAGCGTGCGCACCTGCTGCGCCTTCTTGTAGTAGGCGTCGTAGTAGCCGCTCGACAGCGCGTAGGTCCCCAGCATGATCCGCCGCTTCACCTCGTCGCCGAACCCGCTCCCGCGGCTGTTCATCATCAGTTCATCCACGTCGGTCGCGTCCAGGTCGGCGTAGCCGTACTTCACGCCGTTGTAGCGGGCGAGGTTCGCGCTGGCCTCCGCCGGGGCGATGATGTAGTAGGTCGTCAGCGCGTAGGACGTGTGCAGCAGTGACACCTCCACGATCTCCGCGCCGAGGCCGGCCAGGCGTTCGATCGCCGCCCGCACCACCTGCTCCACCCCCGGCTCCATCCCCTCGACGAAGTACTCTGCCGGCACCCCGACCTTCATCCCCTTTACGCCTTCGTCCAGCCCTTCCGAAAAGTCCGGCGGCGCTGCGTCGATCGAAGTCGAGTCCTTCGGATCGTGCCCGGCGATCGCCTGCAACATCAGCGCCGCGTCTTCCACGTCCTTGGCCAGCGGCCCGATCTGGTCCAGCGACGACGCGAACGCCACCAGGCCGTAGCG
>CAYYTN010000440.1:1387-2009 GCA_964474495.1 uncultured Chloroflexota bacterium | reverse complement strand
ATTTCACCTCTCACTGGGTCTACTGGGTCGGGCCGATCGCCGGCGGCCTGGTGGCCGCGCTGGTCGCCTGGGTGCTCTATTTCCGCGATGAGACGGAAACCGTTGAGGCCCTTTCCGAAGCGGTCGATTAGTTTTGAATCACGAAGGATTCGCGGGCGGCCCACGGGGCACGTCCCGGTCACCAACAACACTGGAGACAGCATGGCAATTGAAGTAGGTCAGGCGGCACCGGATTTCGAGCTGAACGATCCCGACGGCAACAGCGTGAAGCTCAGTGATTTTCGCGGCCAGAAGGTCATCGTCGTTTTCTTCCCGTTCGCCTTCTCCGGCCTCTGCGACAACGAACTCGTCGCCTACGGCGAGAAGGCCACCGTCCTGAAAGAGAAGGGCGCCCGCCTACTCGGGATCAGCATCGACAGTCGTTTTACCGCCGGCGTGTTTGCAAAAACCCTCGATCTGCCCGCCGAGATGACCCTGCTCAGTGACTTCCCCGACGCCGCCGCCGGTAAGGCCTACGGCGCATTCAACGCCGACGCCAACGCCAACGAACGTTTGACTGTGGTCGTCGATGAGGAAGGCACCATTATCTACAAGGTGCACAACGCCATCCCCGACGTCCGCG
>CAYYTN010000440.1:0-1311 GCA_964474495.1 uncultured Chloroflexota bacterium | reverse complement strand
CCGGCGCGCCGTCGATCGAGATCACGATCTCGTCGTCACGGCCTTCCACGACCACCGTGCAGCCGGCCTCGCATTCACCGTCAAGGATGACCCTGGAGACGCGGTTTTCGATCTCTCGCTGAATGGCGCGGCGCAGCGGTCGCGCCCCGTACTCAACGTCCCAGCCGTCTTCGAGGATGATCTCCTTGGCGGAGTCCGTGACTTCCAGCCCCAGCGACTGCTCGGAGAGGCGCTGCCGCAAGTCGCCGATCATGATGTCCACGATCTCCTTGACCTGCTCGCGGGTCAGCGAGTGGAAGATGATGATCTCGTCCACCCGGTTCAGGAACTCCGGGCGGAAGGTCTGCCGTAACTGCGTCATCAGGCGGGACTTCATCTCCTTGTAGGAGCGCGCCTCATCCTGCTCGCCGCCTTCGCCATCGGACGCCGGCCGGAACCCTACCGAGTCCTGGCGGCGGATGCGCTCCACCCCGACGTTGGAGTTCATAATGATGATCGTATTCCGGAAATCGACCACATGGCCCTGCCCGTCAGTCAAGCGGCCGTCGTCGAGGATTTGCAGCATGATGTTCAGGACGTCGGGGTGGGCCTTTTCGATCTCGTCGAAGAGCACCACCTGGTAGGGCCGGCGGCGCACCGCCTCGGCCAGTTGCCCGCCCTCGTCGTAGCCCACGTAGCCCGGGGGGGCCCCGACCAGCCGGCTGACCGTGTGGCGCTCGCCGTATTCGGACATATCCACCCGGACCATCGCCGCCGAGTCGTCGAACATGAAGCTGGCCAGTTGCCGCGCCAGTTCGGTCTTGCCCACTCCGGTCGGGCCCAGGAAGATGAACGAGCCCATCGGCCGGCTCGGGTCGGCGAGCCCCGCCCGGGAGCGGCGCAGGGCGTCGGCGACCGCTTCCACGGCCTCCTCCTGCCCGACCAGGCGTTCGTGGATGGTTCCTTCCATCCGCAGCAGTTTTTGCGTCTCTTCCTCGAGCATCGAAGTCACCGGGATCCCGGTGATCGCCGATACCACGTCGGCGATGTCCTCGCCGGTCACCACTTCGTTCAGGTTCTGCTCTTCCAGCCATTCCGACCGGGCGCCGAGGAGTTGTTCCTCCAGCTTCAGCAGTTCCGATTTGAAGTTGGCGGCGCGCTCGTAGTCGCGCTCCTGCCAGGCTGCCTCTTCCTCCAGCCGGAGGTGGCGAATCTTGGCCTCGGCTTCCTTCAACGGATCCGGCATGTCGAATATCTGCAGGCGCAGCTTGGCCCCCGCCTCGTCGATGAGGTCGATCGCCTTGTCCGTCAGGAAACGGTCGGTGACGTAGC
>CAYYTN010000439.1:0-2020 GCA_964474495.1 uncultured Chloroflexota bacterium | reverse complement strand
CGACCCCGGCGGCCGGCCCCGGGTGGCGCTGCTGCGCACCACTCCGGACACCGTCCTCGAAGACTACGCCCGGGTGATGCGCCTGGCCGGCTACCGCGAGGCCCTGGACCCCGCCGCCCCGACCGCCCTCAAGATCAACATCTCCTGGCAGCACTGGTACCCGGCCTGCTCGACGGCTCCCTGGCAGCTGGACGGCGCGATCCGCACGCTGCTCGAAGACGGCTTCTCCGCCGACTCGCTCTACGGCGCCCACAACCGCACGGTCGTCGTCTCCGCTCGCGAGGGCGAGGTCGCCAACAAGCACCGGCCGGTCCTGGAGCGCCACGGAATCGAGAACGTCCACCTCTACGAGGATTCCGAATGGGTGCGGTACGTCCCGAAGGCCGAGATGCTGGCGCTGGACGATGTGTTCCCGGAGGGCATCCGCATCCCGAAACGGCTGATCGGATCCAACGTCATCCACCTGCCGACGGTCAAGACCCACGTCTTCACTACGATCACCGGCGCGATGAAGAACGCCTTCGGCGGCCTGCTGTTCGAGAAGCGCCACTACTGCCACGCGGTGATCCACGAGACGCTGGTCGATCTGCTGGCCATCCAGCAGGAGATCCACCCGGGCGTTTTTGCGGTTACCGACGGCACGTTTTCCGGGTCCGGCCCGGGCCCGCGCTGCATGGAGGTGGCGGAGCGCAACGTGATCCTGGCCGGCGCCGATCAGGTGGCGGTCGACGCGGTCTCGGCGAATCTGATGGGGTTCGATCCGATGGAGATTCCGTTCCTGCGGCTGGCCCACGAGCGCGGACTCGGCGTCGCCGATCTGAGTGGCATTGAGGTTGTCGGGGAGGACCTGGAACGGGTGTCCTGGGAGGTCCGGCAGCGCCGCGAGACCTTCGCCAGCCGCGGGCAGAAGCTGATCTACTGGGGGCCGCTGAAGCGCCTGGAGCGGCTGTTGCTGCAATCCTGGATCGCCCCCTGGTCGTACCTGGCGTCGCGGGTTTATCACGATCTGTACTGGTACAACCTGGTAGGACGTCGCCGGGTGGCCAGCGCCCTCGAGACCGACTGGGGCCGGCTCTTCCAGCAGTACTAGGCGGTCACAGACCGCTTTCTCTCTGACCCGTCGCCGCCGGTCGCACTTCCGCATCCCGAGCCATTCACATTGGCCTTCTGTCTGAAGGGCTGGCGCGAGTCGTCCTTCCGCACCGCGATCATCCACGGCGGCTTTCCGATCGATTCGCCGTCGCGAGTCGTAGGGCCGCACCGATCCTGGCGGCAAACAAGGGCCCACTGCGTGGGTGTGGCTGCCGGGCATCCCGTAACATGACCGGTATGCAGCTCCGCGACATCATCCAAACCGCCCGGCCGGCGCAGTGGCTCAAGAACGCCTTTGTGCTGGCGCCGGTGGTCTTCGCGCGCAGCCTGGACGACCCGGACGCTCTCTGGCGGGCGGTGGCGGCGGCGGCGCTGTTCTCGCTGGTGGCCTCCGGGGTCTACTTTCTCAACGACGCCGGCGACGCCCCGCGCGACCGCCAACACCCGACCAATCGCCACCGCCCCATCGCCGCCGGGCGGATCGGCCGCGTCCCCGGTGCGGCGGCCGGCCTGCTGATGATGGCGGCCGGCATCGCGATCGCCTGGCCGGTGGCCACCGGTTTGGCCGTCGCCCTCGGTGCCTACTCCGGCCTCAACCTCCTATACAGCTTCTACCTGAAGCGTTTCGCGCTGGTAGACATCGTGGTCATCTCGGTGGGCTTCGTCCTTCGAGCCGTCGCCGGGGCGCTAGCCATCGACGTGGCGATCTCGGTGTGGCTGCTGGTCTGCACGTTCTTCGTGGCGATGCTGATCGCGGCCGGCAAGCGCCGCGCGCGCGCGCGCCGCCCCGGCCAGCAAGACCGCCGCACGGGGCGAGGCACCGGCAAGCAGGTCGCCATTGTCGCGCGTGCCGCGCACCAGCGCGACGATGTAATCGACCAACGGCTCGGCCAGAGTCACGGACCTGAGCGCGGCCTGCGCGCGCGCC
>CAYYTN010000438.1:302-2021 GCA_964474495.1 uncultured Chloroflexota bacterium | reverse complement strand
GATGCGCGAGCGATCCGGGGCGACGCTGCCGAGTGCGGGCATGGCCCCGGCGGGGGCGTTTGCCGGCGGATAGACCGGCGCGGTCGGTCGCGGGGCGGGTACTCCGCACAGGTTGAGGCGGGCGCCAGGCCTATTGCCTGGCTACTTCTTGAAGCTCGGCGGCGTCCCGGGAAGTGATCCGGCGCAGAACGACAAACGCCGCCGCGCCGGCGACGATTTCGGCGGCCGCGGCGGCGAGGAAGATGCCTTCGAGGCCGATGAGGAGCGATCCGGCGATGGCCAGTGGAACCAGCAGCCCGAACAGCCGGACGGCGTTCAGGACGGCGGCGTGGATGGGGCGGCGGTAGGCGTTCATGGCGGCGGTGGACACCATCAGGACGCCGAACGCCCCGTAACCGGCGGGGACGATGTACAGGAGCCGGACGATAAGGTCGATGACGGTCGGGTCGGTGGCGAAGAGCGTGGCGATGTTGCGCGCGAACAGCGCCAGGAGCGCGAAGAGCACCAGGCCCCAGATCAGGGAGAACCGCTGCGCATGCACGATGGCGGCGCGGGCGCGGTGGGCCTTGCCGGCGCCGAGATTCTGCCCGACGAAGGGGTGAGCACCGCGCCGATGGCCATGAAGATGCCCATGACCAGCCCGCCGACACGGATCCCGGCGCCGAGGGCGGCGACGGCTTCGGGTCCGTAGATGGCGACCATGCCGGTGATGATCCCCATGGAAAGCGGGGTGAGTACGTTGGTGCCGGCGGCGGGGAGCCCGATGTAGAGGATCTGCCGCCAGGAAGCGGCGACGACGCCTAGAGGTGGGCGCACGATGGTGAGCAGGCGCTCGCGGTGCCCCATGACCCAGAGGCCGATGAAGAGGCTGGCGGCTCGGGCGATCAACGAGGCCAGGGCGGCGCCGGTGATGCCCATTTCGGGGAAGATCCAGAGTCCGAAGATGAAGAAGGGGTCGAGGATGCTGTTGGCAACGGCGGACATAATCATGATCATCGCCGGGTTCCGCGTGTCGCCGGTGGCGCGGATGGCGTTGTTGCCAACCATGGGGATGATGACGAACGGCACGCCGATGTACCAGAGCACCATGTACTGGCGGATGAAGGGCAGAACATCGTCACCGGCGCCGAGCATCCGGAAAAGGGGGTCGATGGTGACGAGGCCGAGGCTGGTGAAGAGCAGGGCGCCAAGGAAGGCGAGGATCAAGGTGTCGGTGGTGAGGCGGCGGACGTTGGATTCGTCGCCTTCGCCGATGGCGCGGGAGATTACGGCGGAGGCACCGATGCCGAGCCCCTGGCCGAGCGAGCCGACGACGAGCGCCACCGGGAAGGTGAAGCTGATGGCCGCGAGTTGCAGGGTGCCGAGCCGGCCGATGTAGACGGCGTCCACGAAATTGAACGCCATAAAGCTGTAGATGCCGAAGGTCATCGGCACGGTCAACCGGAACAGCATCCGACCGACCGGGCCTTCGGTCAGGCGGGCCTTTCTGCGCTCAGCCAGCTGGATGGCCTCTCGCGACGGATAGCGGAGAGGTCCCGCCGGCCACTACCAGCCCTGCTCGCGCTTGTACTCTTCGTACTCGCGCAGGATGTCCTCGTTGGGCGGGTAGGCGGTGGTGCTGGGGTAGCCGTCGACGCTGATCTTCTGGCGGATGAAGGCTTCCTTGCGCTCGGTCTCGAACCCTTCGGCGGCGACTTCGGCGACATGCTCGGGGGGGAT
>CAYYTN010000438.1:0-292 GCA_964474495.1 uncultured Chloroflexota bacterium | reverse complement strand
CTTCGGCGTCGGCGACGATGTAGTCGCCGGGGATCACGGTGACGCCGCCGCAACGCACCGGCTGGTCGTGGTCGGCCGGGTAGAGCCCGCGGGGGTAGCCGTCGCCGTGGACGCCGCGCACCCAGACGGGCAGGCCGACGTCGCTGATTTGGGCGGTGTCGCGGACGGCGCCATCGGCGACGAGGCCCACCCCGCCGAGGTACTTGATGCGGGCGCTGAGGATGTCGCCGACGAGGCCGCCGGCGGCGACGTCGCCGCCGGCGTCAATCACGAGGACGTCGCCCGGGCGGAT
>CAYYTN010000437.1:0-2033 GCA_964474495.1 uncultured Chloroflexota bacterium | reverse complement strand
CCGGTGCCGTCAGATCGGAAAATGCTCTAGATCACCCCCGTCAGTGTCGCCGCCTCGACCCTCGACCAGTGCCAGTTCGCATTCTGATTTTCCGGTACTGAGCATAATAAATGGCGGCGCCACGGGCCGCAGTTCCCGTCTGACAACGAGATTTGTGGCGGCGGAATAGCATTCAACTTGATCAAGATCAAAGAAACGCTCGTGTAACTCGGCTAAGGCATGGGTCCAAGGTTCCGCAATGAGGCGTCGCGGATCCAACTTGA
The DNA here is from genome assembly GCA_964474495.1 of uncultured Chloroflexota bacterium. Classification (GTDB taxonomy): domain Bacteria; phylum Chloroflexota; class UBA11872; order UBA11872; family VXNJ01; genus JASLPR01. Next base: position 1,770 of record CAYYTN010000437.1, on the reverse strand, counting down.
GTGAAGACCGCCCGGCAAAGGGCGGCGCAGAGGTTGGGAAGGATTAGGCGCGGGTTCGGTCCGCGCTGTTCTCCCGCCGGTGATGGCCGGCGGGAGGGATTGGTTGTCGCCCGATCCTCCCGGTTTGAAGCGTGTGCGCGGGTAAGCGTGCGTGCGCTGGCGAATTGGGTTGAGGGACGTATTTAAGTGGCGACGACGCTAGTCGCTTGTGAGAGTTGGCGGATCGCGGAGGCCGGATCTTCCGGTCTTGGCGACATGTCGGGTCGGGGCCGTCGGGCCGCGACGTTTCTGGGCGCCTTTCTCGCAACCGTCCCCAAGGCAAATGGCCAAAGCTTGAATTGCCGCGCGCCGGGCCAAGACACCTCATCCGTTCCACGAATGACTCGCGCCGCGCGACTGGGCCGTCTTGGCCGTCGCTCGCGTGCAGACTGAAGGAGGACGGACCATAGCGAAGGGCAGGAAGGGTTGTTTTGCTTCCCGGTGTGCTTTGCCCCTTAGGGGCCTCGCGAAGTGAGGCGCGGCGCCCCAAGGTATGAATTGTGAGGATGGACTGATGACCACAGAGCTCTTGAACGACGTCAAGCAATCGGCTCTTGAAGTGCTGAAATTGCTCGCGGTGGACGCGGACTTCTTCGCCAAACTGGAGACCGCGTTCGGGGCCGGTTACGACGTCGCGGCGGCGACGGCGTTGCGTGCCGCGTTCGCGGATGGCACCTTCGAATTGCCGGCCATCGAGATCGTCGAGAGCGATAGCATAGGGGGCGCACAGGGCGCCTACGCCGAGTCGACCGGCACGATCTACCTTTCAGGCTCGCTGCTCTCCGCGAGCGGCGACCAGTCCGACAGTTCGGGCGACATCCTCCCCGACGGCGACCTCACGACCACGACCAGCACGAGCGACTCGGCCGATCCCGTCGGCCAAGCCGTCGCCGTTCTGCTCGAGGAAATCGGACACCATCTCGATTCCATCCTCAATACGGCGGACACGCCCGGAGACGAGGGCGCGATCTTCTCGGCCCTCGTGAGCGGCGAGAACCTCGACACGGCGGTGCTCGAGAGCCTGAGCGCGGAGAACGATACCACCACCGTCATGTTCGATGGCGTCGCCACTGAGATCGAGGCATCGACCTTCACCCGGACCTCGCCAACGGCCGGCGGACTGGTGCCAGCCGGCGTGACCGAGATCGGCGGCATCGTCCTCGACATGATCGGCCTCAATGGCGCGCGGGTGATCAGTCAGCTTCCGGCAAGCAGTCTGTTCGAGGGCTTCTTCTCCGGCTCTCCGGGCACGATCGGCACACAAACCGGCTTCGGCGGCATCGCTTCCGCCCTCGGCGGCGGGCTTCAGGAAGTCGCAGCGCGGATCACCGTTCTCGACGGCGATACGGCGTCCGGCAACTTCGACCACAACCAGAATACGCTGACCCTGAACGGCTTTTCGATCGGCAACTTCAGCTCGGTTGCCACGCAGCGCACCACGGGCGACGGCACTTTTATCTCGAGCGGGACGGGCTTCGGCAACAATACCCTGGACACCGGCTGGTTCCACTCGACCAACGGGACCTTCCTGTCCGACCTTTTCGGCTCGCTCTCCAGCGGCCAGGTGGTCTTCCAGCTGACCGACGTGGATCCGGGCGACAATTACTTCGACTTCACGGCCGGCGTGGACGGCGGCCTCGTGAACGTCGGCCAGCCGCCCAACATCTCGCCGATCATCAGTAACGTGACCAACAGCGGCCCCGTCGATGAAGGTGATAGCGCGACGGTCAC
>CAYYTN010000436.1:0-2038 GCA_964474495.1 uncultured Chloroflexota bacterium | reverse complement strand
TCCTCGACAAGGGCCAGCCGACATTCGGGAGGTGTCTGGGGTACAGCTCGCCGTGGGTGGCGGGGGCGATGGCGGCGGCGGGATTCGACTGGGTGCTGATGGACACGCAGCACGGTATCTGGGAGACGGAGGCGTTGCGGACCGGGGTGCTGGCGATCGCGCAGGCCGGGTCGACGCCGGTGGTGCGGGTGCTGAAGAACGATTTCGGGATGATCAACCGGATGCTGGACGACGGAGTGCTGGGGATCATCTCGCCGATGGTGGACACCCGGGAGGACGCGGAACGGGCGGCGGACGCGATGCGCTACCCGCCGCGGGGTCGCCGCTCGATGGCGACGCCGTACCTGACCTCGATCCACGGCGAGAACTACTCGGCGGAGGCCAACGACCAGGTGTTCCTGGCGGTGCAGATTGAGTCGGCGACGGCGGTGGAGAACGCGGAGGAAATCCTGTCGGCGGACGGCGTCGATGGCTGCTGGGTGGGGCCGGCGGACATGGCGCTGACGATGGGCCTGACGCTGGCGGACATCGGCACGCACCCGCGACACGACGAGGCGGTGGCCCACGTGGCTGCGACCTGCAAGAAGCTGGGCAAGTTCGCAGGGTACGCCTGCAACACGCTGGAAATGGGCAAGCGTCGGGTTTCCGAGGGATTCACCTTCGTAAACGTCGGCGGCGACTCGATGTTCATGGCCGAAGGCGCGAAGCACTACCTGGCGGAGATGCGTGGGTAGGCCGGCCGCGACGGAAGCCGGGGAGCGGGCTGATGGGTGAACTGACGGATCGAGTTGTGCTGGTGACCGGCGCGGCGCGCGGGCTGGGTCGGTTGGCGGCGCACCGCCTGGCGGCGATGGGCGCGGCGGTGGCCGTGGTCGATATCGACGCCGACGGGGCCGCCGCGACCGCCAGCGAGGTGGCGATCGAGCACGGGGTGGCGAGCCTGGCGATCGCGATCGATGTTTCCTCAAGCGCCGCCGTCGAGGAGATGCGCGCAACCGTCGAGCGCGAGCTGGGCCCGGTGAACGTGCTGGTGAACGCGGCCGGCATCCTGATGCTGGGCGGCATTCTCGACGTGTCCGAGGAGGACTGGGACCGGATGATGGCGGTGAACCTGAAGAGCGTCTTCCTGGTGACCCGGGCGGTGCTGCCGGGGATGATGAAGACCGACTACGGCCGGGTCATCAATATCTCTTCGCTGGCCGGAAAGGTCGGCGGGGTGATGGCCGGCATCCACTACGGCACCTCGAAGGGCGCGCTGCTGTCGTTCACGAAGGCGCTGGCGCGGGACGTGGGCCGGCACGGTATCACCGCCAACTGCGTGTGCCCCTATACGGCCGAGACGGAGATGATCAAGACCTTCTCGGACGAGCAGGTAGGGGCGATGCGCGATATGAACCCGATGCGACGGCTGGCGCGACCGGAGGAGGTGGCGGCCGCAATCGTGTTCCTGGCCTCGCCCGGCGCGAGCTTCATCAACGCCGAGATGCTGGACGTCGACGGCGGCTTCACGGCCGACTAGCCGGAATCGTGACGACCCGCGTCATCGCCCACCGGGGAGCGCCGCGACTGGCGCCGGAGAACACGCTGGCGGCGTTCCGCCGCGCGCTCGAATTCCCGATCGACGGGCTGGAACTGGATGTCCATCTGTCGCGGGACGGCCACCCGGTGGTGCTGCACGATCGCCTCGTGGACCGCACGACCAACGGAAATGGGCCGGTGGACGAACTGGACCTGGCCGCAATCCAGGCGCTGGACGCCGGTTCGCATCTCGCCGAGGAGTTTCGTGATGCGCGAATCCCGACGCTGGCCGAGGTGCTGGATCTGCCCAGCGGCCAGGTGGAGATCCAGGTCGAACTGAAGGGCCTGACGCCGGGCCTGGCCCGGGCGGTGGTGGATCTGCTGCGCGAGCGGCGGCTGGCGGATCGGGCGGTTGTGACCTCGTTCGTGCACACGCTGTTGCGGGACGTGCACGACCTGACGGACGAGTTTCGGATGGGCGCGCTGTTCGCGCCGAATCCACGCCTGCCCGCCGATGCCG
>CAYYTN010000435.1:0-2042 GCA_964474495.1 uncultured Chloroflexota bacterium | reverse complement strand
GCCGGAGTCCGGTTCACCGGGATAGACGTAGTCGCATCCGCGGACCGACAGCGCGAATCGGCTGCCTTTCGGAACCACGACTCCCGACGCGTGAATCTCGATGTCGAGCTCGTACACCTCGCCCGGCTCCAAAGGTTGGACTTCATCGTGATGGTGGAACGGCGCCCACTCCTCGGAGCGCGCCGGGTCGAGCTTGCGGTGCGATGCCCGGAGCCAACCCGACGCCACCGGCGTATGCGGATCGAGCGCGCCGTGAAAAACCACTTCCTTGAGGTCGGGCGAGAAGACACGCAGGATCACGAATACATCCGCGTCCCTGGTATCCGACGATACCCACAGCTTGACCGCCATGGGGCCGGTAATCTCGGTCTCCGACTCCACGGGATTCGAGACGAACGTCAATCCGTCGCCAATCGCTTCATAGGTGATCGCCGCTTCGCCGCCAGGCGGTTCGGCCGAAAGGAGCTGGCCCTTCGGTTCGAGATAAAATCTGGTCCACCGGGTACGGGGGAGCGGCCAGTCTTCCTCGGCGCGCCGGACGAACTTCTCGCCCGGGTGGCGCACGTTCAGCGATACGCGGGGCTGGTCCTTCCAGCCGGAATCGTCGCCCTTGAGGAAGCAATCGAAGAAACGCATCTGCAAATCGTTTCCATAGTCGGTGTAGTACAGCGACCAGTGCTCGAGCCCGTGAACCTCGAGCCATTTGTCTTTCGAGGAAGACTTCATGAAGCCGTTGAAGTTGCCTCGCGGGTGCAGCGGCGCGCCGCCCCAGTTGCCGCAACTCAGAACCGGAACCTCGATCTTCGAAAGATCCGGCGTTCGCACGGCATAAAATTCGTCGTCGAGCGGGTGTGAGATAAAATCTCCGTGGAGATCGAACCGGTTCGCGACCAACTCCCCGTCCGGCAGCGTCTCCGGCCCGGCCGCCCATTCGCCGTTGGCGCGCGAGCGAAAACCACGTTCGCCGTAACCGTGCTGGATCGGCAATATTTGCTTGTCGTACCAGTGGCGCTGGAACGACGAATAGATGCCGCCGTGGTATGACAATTCCCGGTAAAAATCATTAAACCCCTCCCACGGACAAATCGCCGCAAGATGTTTCGGCTTGAGTTCGGCAACCTGCCACTGGTTGACCGCATAGTATGAAATTCCGCTCAGCCCTACCTTGCCGTTCGCCCAGGGCTGACCGCCGGCCCATTCGATGCAGGCGGCAAAGTCACGCGTCTCGCGCGGGCTGAAGTGCTCGAGGTAGCCCGGCGAGCGGCCCGCTCCGCGCGAATCCACGCGGACGATCGCGTATCCGTTCGGGACCCATTTTTCGGGATCCGCGACCTCCCAGCTTTGATGGATATTAGAGGAGCCCGCCGGTACGTCGGGGTGGTTCTCGCACATCAGATCCCAGCAGGTTTCGTAAATCTCCTCGAAGTGGAGGTCCTTGCCGTAAGGGCCGTAGGACATGACCACCGGATACTCGCCGTCGGCGACGGGCCGGTAGACGTTGGCGCGCAGCACGACCCCATCGTCCATCTCGATGGGCACGTCCCATTCGACGCGCATGCCTTCGCGGATTTCCGTCCGGTATTGACTGTCCGTTTCGTGCATTACATCGCTCATCTCATCTCCTCCCTGTTTTCCCGGCAGCTGTCCGCTCGTCTACTTGGGCGGAATTACGGGAAGAAGCACATAGGCCGCCTGCTCATTCGGCCCGGTGTGAAGGGTAACGTCTCCTCCAAAGATTTCGGCCGGCCGGTCGCGCGGATCGTCATGGCGGAAGAGCCCGCAGCCGTTCCAGTTGGCGTATGTGCCGACCTGCGCGCTGGATTCCCCCGGATAGACGTAGTCCGAACCGCGCACCGAGAGTGCGATGCGGAAGCCCTTGGGCACAACGATGCAGGTCGGCCAGACTTCCACGTCAACTTCATACACTTCGCCCGGCGTGAGGGGCTGCTCTTCATCATGGGTGTGATAGGGCCGGTAGGGCAGCGACAGATTCTCATCGAGCTTGCGGTGCGAGGCCCGGAGCCAGCCCTGCGCAATCGGTG
>CAYYTN010000434.1:0-2048 GCA_964474495.1 uncultured Chloroflexota bacterium | reverse complement strand
CGCCGCCGTCCCGAGCGCGCCCAGTATCTCCGCCGCGATCGCCGCACCGGCCTTTTCCATCAGTTTCGGTTCCGGGGTGCCGGCGGCGATCGCCGCCGCCTCCAGCGCCCGCATTTCCGCGACTGTCGCCAGATGCCCGCCACTCATCGCCGGTCCCCTCCGTCGCTCATCTCAATCCCTCTCCGCGGGCCATCTCACTGCCCCTCCCCCATCAATCCCGTCACCACCGCGATCGCCAGGTCCCGGCTGTGGGTCAGGCTCACCCCCAGGTCGGTGATCCCCAGGCTCTCGGCCCGGCGTTTCGCGTTCGCGTGCAGCACCACCAGCGGCTTGCCGCGCGGGTCGGACACGATCTCCATCTCCCGCCAGTAGACGCCGCGCAACCCGGTCCCCAGCGCCTTCGAGATCGCTTCCTTCGCCGCGAACCGCGCCGCCAGTTCGTTCACCCGTCCCCGGCAATGCGCGATCTCCCGCTCCGTATAGACCTTGCCCAGGAAGCGTTCCCCGTGCCGTTCCAGCACCCCCGCGATCCGGTCGATCTCGATCGCGTCGATCCCATTTGTCACGCGCGGGACGATCCGCCTAGCGCCCTTCGAGGACCACTTCCGTCACCACCGCGTCGAAGTCCCAGCCCGACCCCAGCACCTCGATCCGCCGGATGAAGACTGGCGTCGGATTCAACACCTGCAGCAGGTTGGGGTTGTCGTACTGCACCCACTCCCCGGCCGGTACTTCCGTGCCGCCCGACACCGAGAAGCCGTCCTCGTTCTGGGCGTAGAAGCCCTGGTACCAGATCTGGTCCTGGCCGTGGCTGTCGATGTAGAACAGCTTGATCATTATCGGATATTCCGTACCCAGCGACCCGCCGCCCGACAGCCCCTGGTAGTCCACCCGCACCCGGGCGCGGATGTGCAACTCGGCGAAGTCGCGCACATCGCGATTCACGAGCTGCGCGATTCCCGCCTCGCCGTGGCGGTTCACCTCTTCATCGTCCGACATCCTCCGGAAGGCATAGCCAAAATCGCGACCCAGACCCGGCACATCGCCCGGGTCGGCGGCGGTGGCGATTTCGATCGTGCGACCGCTCGGCCCCGACTCGGTGGCGATAAACGCCCGCCAGGGACTCAGGTTCAGCGGCAGCGCCAGTTCCGAATCCTCCACCAGCGCCGCCAGTCGCGGCAGGTCTCCCCGCGGCGTCATTCCCGGCCCGTAGCCGCCGCGTCCGCCGGCCCCCACTTCGGCCAGGTCGCCCTCGGCGAAGAAGGTCGCCTTGCCGCGCCGCACCATCACCTCCACATGCTCATCCTCGAAGACCTCCACCACATAGCTGCCCTCCAGCAGCAGCATGTGGCCGGTCGGCGTCTGGATCTCCACGTGCCGGGATTCCTCCGCGTCGGTATGCGCCACCCCCATCGCCATCCGCCCCCGCACTAGCTCCAGCACCACCCGTTTGCGCGCCTCGTCAAACCGCCCGCGCTCGCTTTCCAGCAGCATCATCTCCGTGTTGTTGTATAGCTCCAGGGTGCTCCCGTCGAACAACTCCATGAACGCCCGCGAACGCCCGTCGGTGCTGAACCGCGTCCCTGGCGAAGCCTCAGCCTGTTCCCGCAGTTGCTTCCAGGCCGTATCGAACGGACCCTGCAGCCGCACGGTTCCTTCGATGGGCTGCGCCTCCAGCGGCGCTTCGATGGTCAGCCGCCCCACCACCGACGCGATTCGCGCGGGCAGGAACACCACCGCCACCACAAACACCGCAAACGACAGCAGCAGGAACCCCCACGCCAGGTACTGACCTCTCCCCGGGGCGCCGCGGTCACGGATAAACGTCTCCGCGGCCTGGCTCGCCGTCGCCGGACTCTCCGTCATGCTTCTACGCGAAATCCGTCAAACCTTCCGGTCGCATCTACCCAGCGAACTTCAGTCGCGGTCACCGATGCCAGCGTCGGACCTGATTGTACCGCCTCCACCAGCGCTTCGAGCGAACTTCGCGTCCCCTCCGCGCGCACCTCCACCCGGATCTGACCGTCTGAGCCGGCGAGCACGCCGTC
>CAYYTN010000433.1:1566-2050 GCA_964474495.1 uncultured Chloroflexota bacterium | reverse complement strand
AATGGTCGAAATAGGTTGCGGCCAGGGAGATGCGCAGGTCTAGGGGAGGGGTGGGGGGCGGTCTTTCCAGTCGGCGGCGCCGGCGTTCAGTTCGTCGCCGGCGGCGGCGAGGGCGGCGGCGACGCGGTCGGGGGCGGTGCCGCCGATGGAGTTGCGGGCATTGACCGCCCAGGCCGGGTCGAGTCGTTCAAGCGTCTCGGACGTGAAGAGCTTGGAGGTGGCCTGGAGCAGCTCGAGGTCGGCGTCGGCCAGGTTGATGCCGCGGGTTTCACACTCCTGTACGAGCTGGCCGACTACTTCGTGAGCCTGGCGGAAGGTGAGGCCGCGCTCGACGAGGTAGTCGGCGAGATCGGTAGCGGCGGAGTGGCCGGTGGCGGCGAGTTCGCGCATGCGCTCGGGGTGGACGGTGAGGGTGGTGATGAGCCCGGCCAGGGTGTGGAGGGCCGGCAGGATGGCGTCTTCAGCCGTGAAGACGGCCTCTTTG
>CAYYTN010000433.1:0-1512 GCA_964474495.1 uncultured Chloroflexota bacterium | reverse complement strand
AGGAACCCGGTGAGGGCGCCGAGGAGCCGGCCGGCTTTGGCCCGGGCGAGTTCGGCGACGTCGGGGTTCTTCTTCTGGGGCATGATGCTGCTGCCGGTGGCATAAGCATCATCAATAGTAATGAGGCTGAACGGGGTGGAGTTCCAGAGGCAGACCTCTTCGGCGACCCGCGAAAGGTGGTTGCCGGTCATCGTGGCGGCGAAGAGATAGCTGGAGACGAAGTCGCGGTCGGCGACCGCATCGATGCTGTTTTCGGCCAGGCGGGCGAAGCCGAGGCGCTCGGCGACGTAGCCGGGGTCGACCGGATAGGGTACGCCGGCGAGGGCGCCGGCGCCGAGGGGAAGGACGTCGGCGATGTCGTAGGCGGCGTCGATGAGGGTGGCGTCGCGGGCGAACATCCGCTCCCAGGCCAGCAGGTGATGGGACAGGAGAACCGGCTGGGCCACCTGGAGGTGGGTGAAACCGGCGGTGATGACTTCGGAATTGGCCGCGGCGAGGTCGAGAATGGCGCCGCGGAGCGCGCGGACGGCCTCCTGGAGCCGCCCGGCGGCGGCGCGGAGGTAAAGGCGGAAGTCGGTGGCGACCTGGTCATTGCGGCTGCGGGCGGTGTGGAGCATGCCGGCGACTGTGCCGATGTCGGCGAGTAACTCGCGTTCGACGAAGGAGAAGATGTCCTCGTCGTCGGCGCTGTCGGGGATGCCGTTGGCGAGGACGCGGTCGCGGAGCCGGCCGAGGGCGTCGACGAGGTGTTCGGATTCGACTTTCTTGATGATGCCGGTGCGGCCGAGCATCTCAGCGTGGGCGATGCTGGCCGAGATGTCCTCCGAGAAGAACCGCCGGTCGAAGGCGAAGGACGCGGTGAAGTCGGTGGCTTTGCTGCCGCCGCCGTCGCCGAAGCGCCCGCCCCAGAGGGTCATTCGGGATCGTCGCTTTTTGGTTGCGGTAGGACGGGGCCGGGTCCGGCGGCGCCGAGTTGCAGGCGGGCCTGGGTCTGCTGGCTGAGGCCATGCAGCTTGATGAAACCGATGGCGGCCTCGTGGTCGAAGGTGTCGTCCTCGCCGTAGGTGGCCAATTCTTCGCGGTAGAGGGAATCGTCGGATTTGCGGCCGACGAGTTCGCAATTGCCTTTGTACAGCTTGACCCGCACGGCGCCGTTGACGTTTTCCTGGTTGACCTGGACGTAGGCGGAGAGCTCGCGGTGGAGGCCGGAGAACCAGAGGCCGTCGTAGACCATGCGGGCGTATTCGTGGGAGACCAGGCGCTTGAAGCGCTCCTGCTCGCGGCTGAGGGTCATGGTTTCGAGGGCCCGGTGGGCGGTGTGGAGGATGGCGGCGGCGGGGGCCTCGTAGATCTCGCGGGATTTGATGCCGATGAGGCGGTTTTCGACGTGGTCGGTGCGGCCGACTCCGTGGGCGCCGCCGAGTTCGTGGAGCCGCTGGATGAGTTCGACGCCGTCGAGCGGCTGGCCGTCGAGCGCAGTGGGGATGCCGTGTTCGAATTCGAATTCGACGT
>CAYYTN010000432.1:0-2055 GCA_964474495.1 uncultured Chloroflexota bacterium | reverse complement strand
TTCCGCGCAAGGCGGGGCGGGGGTTCGGGTCGATTATAGGAACCGAGCCGGTGGGGGCGACCATCGGGATCGCCGGGCGGACCGGCGCGGGCGTTGACTACAGGGAGTGCGCCCGCGCCGGCCGGCGGCTCGATTCGGTGCGGCTCCGGGTTAGCGCCGGGGCTCGTGGTGCAGGTTCACGACGGGCTCGTTGGCGTACACGTCGCCGTTGCGAATCTTCAAGTTGAAGCGGCAATCGGGGTTGGTGCAGACCCAGGCCTTGTAGTGGACCGCAGCGCCCTGGCCACCGAAATCGGAGAGCGGCACGAGCTCGCCAGCGTCGCAGGAGCGACATACGGGGAACTGCGCCTGGGCTTCGGAATACTCCATCTCTTCACCTCATTCGATTGAAAGGAATTGAAATCACTTGAACTCTTGTTGTCTCGGACCCAGCTTCAAACCACTTCACATATAGACGGACCACCCTGAGAAGATTCGTTCCAAACTCTCGCTGTGCGCGCCGTGCTGCATACCGCCCTTTCGTCATCTCTACCGGACTGCGGCGACGCACGTCCTATCCAGGCGCCCGCACACCATTCCACTCTGGTCAGGGGCACGGCCTCCTCGCGTGGCGGCATGGTGTCACCGTCTTAAGACGGCGGACCTCGCAATCGCGGCCTCTCACACCTTCCCCAAACACAAACGATTGGAGACAGTCTGGCGGGAATCCCCCTGGCCAGAACTTTGTGCGCTCATGCACAAAGTACGGGGATTATATTTGGTGCCGGAAAGGGAGGTCAAGCGCGAGCTGCGACGTGGGAGACGAGCGGCTAGACGGATTGCTGGGCCCGGTCGAGAAATTCAGCGAGGTGGACGATCTGGACTTCGGGCCGGGCGGCCTGGAGCCCGGCACGCAGATGCGCATGACAGCCGGGGTTGGTGGTGATAACCGTGCGGGCGCCGGTGGCGGCGATGGCGGCGAGCTTTTCGTCACGGATGCGGCCGGCCAGATCGGGGTTAAGGGCGCTGTAGATGCCGGCGCTGCCGCAGCAGAGCGCGGAGTTGTCCATCTCGACCAGTTCGACGCCGGGGATGGCGGCTACGAGCTCGCGCGGTTGCCGGGTGATGCCCTGGGCGTGGCTGAGGTGGCAGGCGTCCTGGACGACGACCCGTTCAGTGATGAGCCCTCCGGGGGACGTGCCGATGTGGGCCATCCACTCGCTGAAGTCGCGCACCTTCGCGGCGAGCTCGCGGGCGCGGGCGGCGTAGCGTTCGTCGTCGGCGAGTAGCTCGCCCCATTCCTTCATGGTGGATCCGCAACCGGCGGAGTTGACGACGATGGCGTCGAGATCGGCGACGTGGAAGGCGTCGATGTTGCGGCGGGCGGCATCGCGGGCGGTGCGGCGGTCGCCGGTGTGCAGGCTGAGGGAGCCGCAACAGGTCTGCTCGGGGGGCAGGACGACCTCGCAGCCGGCGCGGGCGAGGACGCGCAGGGAGGCGCGGTGAACTTCGGCGAAGCCGACGCTCATGATGCAGCCGGTGAGGAAACCGACCCGGAAGCGGCGCGGGCCTTCGGCCTCGACCAGGGGTAGGTCGGCGGGGTTCAGAAACCGGGAGGACATGCGTGGAGTCATGGCCTCGGTCTTCTCCATGTCCCCGGGCAGGAGGCGGAGGAGGCCGGAACGCCGCAGGAGGGCGCGCATCCCGCTGCGCTGGTAGAAGCGCAGCAGGGTGGCCAGTAGACGCAGGTAGTTGGGCCGCAGGAAGACGTGGCGCAGGACGGCGTTGGCGACTTTTAGCCCGGTCGGAATGTTGCCGATCCGGGTCGCCTGGATGCGGGCGGATTCGATGAGGGAGCCGTATTTGACGCCGGAGGGGCAGGCAGTTTCGCAGCCACGGCAGTCGAGGCAGAGATAGATGTGATCGCGGAAGGATCGGTCGTCGAGGGAAAGGCGACCTTCACCGACGGCGCGGATCAACTGGACCCGGCCGCGGGGTGAGTCCATTTCGACGCGCAGGTCACGGTAGGTGGGGCACTCGTCGAGGCAGAGGCCGCAGTGGATGCAGGTGTTGATC
>CAYYTN010000431.1:0-2071 GCA_964474495.1 uncultured Chloroflexota bacterium | reverse complement strand
TTGCGGGGGGAGGGGAAGGCACGGGAGCTGGTGCACGCGGTGCAGAATGCGCGACGGGAGGCGGGGTTCGAGGTGTCAGATCGTATCCGGCTGACGCTGTCCGGGGCGGAGTTGGCGGAGGTGATGGCGCGGTTTGAGGATCACATCGCAAACGAAGTGCTGGCGACGGAGGTGCGGCAGGGCGAGCCGGAATCAGGAATGGAATGCGCGACGCTGGTGCTGGACGATGAGGAAGTCACGATCGGGGTGGCGCGGGTCGCTCAGGGATAGGCGCCCGGGTGGGGCGGCTCGTCGAGGATGGCCCCGGCGGGGAGGCGGCACCCCGCCGGTGGCTTGAGTCCTTGCTAGTCGCGGCGCGGCTTGTACTTCCCGGTCTTCCAGCGCCGTTCCCAGGCGTCCTGGGCTCGCGCCTTCAGTACGCCCGGCGTCGCCGCCAGTTGGGCCTCACGCTGCGCCGCCATCTGCTCCAGCCGCTGCCGCTCCGCCACTCGCGGGTCGGCCATGGGCTGGGCATACTGCTGAATCGGCTGGTCGTATCCCGGCTGCGGAGGGTATGCCGGCTGCGGCTGAATGAAGCCGGGATCCGGCATCGGCCCCTCCCACGGCCTCGCGAATCCCGGGTCCACCGGCGTTCCCGGCGGTGCGCGATTCGGCATCGGTACGGGTCCAGGTTGCGGACTGTACGCGCTTGGCGGCCGCGGAGCCGCCGGCGACGGCGCCTGCGGGTAGACCGTCGGCGGCGGTGAGTAACCCGGATGCGTCCCCGGAGGTACCTGCCGCGCCTGGGCTCCCCCCGACACAATATGCCCCTCCGGCGGGGGTGCCCCCGGCACAATATGCGCCTCCGGCGGGGGCGCCGCAGCATCCACCGACGACGCAGATGCCGTATCGACCGCAGCCGGGGGCGCCGGTTGACCCTGGATTCGCGAGGCCGCTGCCGGGGGCGCCGATTGACCCGGGGTTCGCGAGGCCGTGGGAAGGGCCGGTGCCGGACCCGGGGATCTTTGTGCGGCCGCAGTCGGCGTACCGGGTGCCGGGTGCCGGGATATGAGTTGAATCCGCAGCCGGCTCACCCGCAACCAGAGGTGTACCCGGTGCCAAGGGAGCAATACGACCAGCCCGTGGCCGACCCGCGGGTGGCGGAGCGGATGCGGCTGGAACAGATGGCGGCGCAGCGCGAAGCGCAACTGGCGGCGACGCCGGGGGTGCTGAAAGCCCGGGCGCAGGAAGCCTGGGAACGGCGCTGGAAGACCGGGAAGTACAAGCCGCGCCGCGACTGAGGGTTGCGAGCCGGCGGCGCTGTCACGTCGCCGGCGGGCGGGATGGCGCGGGCCAGGAACCAAGGCAAATTCGAGTAATTGAGCGCGACTCCACGGCGATGGCCGGGGGCGACGAGCAGCAACAACAGGGAGCAGAGATGGCGGTTTTCAGGAATCCAGCGGGGGAAATAGTAGAGCGGGACGAGGACGAGATAGAGGGTTGGGAAGACAATTCGGAACGCCCTTCGATCGATCTGGGAGCAGGGGATGGACATCGTCTGACTTCGGGGATCCCGAAGGACGCGGAGTGGACGGCGGGGCTGATGGCAGAGGGCGACGACCTGGGACTGAACACGTCGGGCTGGTGGGAGGCGGCGCCGGATTACATCCAGGGGAAGGTGGACGCGGCGAAACGGCAAGCGACGTGGTCGACGCCGACATCGAGCCCGAAACGGTCGGGGCCGACGGAGGCGGAGAAGGCGGCGCTGAAGAAGGAGGCGTGGGATAAGGACAAGGCATCGCTGGAGGGCCCGACGGACTGGACGGCCTATTGGAACGCGGCGCGCCGGGCGACGGGCGAGGGTGGGGTACCGAGCTGGTTGACGGCTCTGAACACGAATCAACGTATCCCGGCGTTCGCGGGGTTCGGTGCGATACCGAAGCCGCAGATGCCGACGACGTATGAGGACTATGAGCCGTGGGCGAACCTGGAGCTGAATCCGCGGTCGACGAACTGGATGACGGGGCTGGACGCGGGGGTGCGGGACAGCCTGCGGGTGCCGGCGGCGCACCAGGTGGGGCTGGGGCAGTGG
>CAYYTN010000430.1:0-2082 GCA_964474495.1 uncultured Chloroflexota bacterium | reverse complement strand
TGGCGTTCAACATGGACCGGATGTTCGCCCGGGCCGGGGGCAGCGGGCAGCAGGCGCTGACGATGTGCATGGGCTTTGGCTGTAACGCGGCGGGGGTGACGTCGTGCCGGATCATCAGTTCGCCGCGGGAGCGGCTGGTGGCGATCCTGACGAACAATTTCGTGCCCTGTAACGGAAGGTTCCCGACGATCATCCTGATCGCCTCGGTGTTTGTGGCGACGGCGTTTCCGCCGTACCTGGGGGCGGTGGTCGGGGCGGCGACGGTGGTGGCGACGATCGGGCTCGGGGTGGTGGCAACGTTGCTGATCTCGGGGGCGCTGACGCGGACGATCCTGCGCGGGGAGCCCTCGGCGTTCGTGCTGGAACTGCCGCCGTATCGCCGCCCGAAGCTGCTGGCGGTGATCTATCGCTCGATGTACGAGCGGACGCTGCGGGTGCTCTACCGGGCGATGGTGGCGGCGGCGCCGGCGGGGCTGGCGATCTGGCTGATGGGCAATACGACGATCGCCGGAGCGACGCCGATGAGCCACGTGGCCGGCTTCCTGGACGGGCCGGGCCGGCTGCTGGGCCTGGACGGGATTGTGCTGGTTGGCTACCTGCTGGCGATCCCGGCGAACGAGATCGTGCTGCCGACGATCATGATGGCGTACACGGGAGCGGGGGCGATGGTGGACGTGGAGCAACTGACCGGCCTGGGGACGCTGCTGGAGGGAGAGGGCTGGACGACGCTGACGGCGGTGTCGCTGCTCGTGTTCGTGGTCTTGCACAACCCCTGCTCGACGACGGTTTTGACGATCAAGAACGAGACCGGTAGCTGGAAATGGGCCGGGGTGGCGTTTGTGCTGCCGCTGGCGCTGGGGATCGGGGTGTTGATTCCGCTGGTGGCGCTGGCGCGGGCGTTCGGGGCGGGGTAGTTAGGACCCGGAGGCGAGGGGGGCGACGAAGACCGCCTGGGCGACCGGGATGCCGATGGGCTGCGAGCGGCCGCCGTACTCGATGACCAGCGGGCCGCCGAAGGGCAGGCGCTCGACCAGGACCAGGCGGGTGCCCGGGACGAGTCCGATGTCGGCCAGGTACCCGAGCATTTCCGGGTCACGGTCGCGGACCCGGACCACCTGCAGGCGAACGCCCACGTCGACGTCGGCAAGGGCCCGGGATTCGTCGGCGACGGCCTGCAGATCGGCGCCGGGGATCGGATCGCCGTGCGGATCGGAGGTGGGATTGGAGAGGACGTCGGCGATGTGGCGCTCGAGCTTCTCCGAGAAGGAGTGCTCGAGGCGGTCGGCCTCTTCGTGGACGTCGTCCCAGTCGTAGCCGAGGATTTCGACTAGGAAGCGCTCGATGAGGCGGTGGTGGCGGACCAACTCAACGGCGGCCTTGGCGCCGGAATCCGTGAGCCGGGCACCCTGGTAGGGCTGGTAGTCGACGTAGCCGCCTTCGTGGAGGCGCTTGATGGCGGCGGTGACCGAGGCCGGGGGACGGTCGAGGGCTTCGGCCAGGTGGCCCATGCGGACGCGCGATTCGACGCCGCCGGCGATGTAGATCTCGCGGAGCTGATCCTGGTCGGCCTGGCTTTCCGGCAGGGGGCTACGGGGCCGGTTCACGGGGTTTTCCTTCGGGGAAATATTTATTGCAGCAATTATGAACCTGCCGCCCGGCGAGCGCCAATTATCGGTGGAGCGGGGGTTCGGAGGGGGGCGGTTGGACGGTCCGCGCTCGGAGGGGCGGCCCGGCTAGTCGCTGACCGTGAAGGCGGCTTCGGCCACCGCCTGGCCGTTGATGAGGATGCTGACCGTGTGCCGGCCGGCGATGCTGACCACCCGGAAGAACGCGAAGTTGGCGCGCTCGAATCCGAACTGCGGCCCGGACTCCCAGACGCTCACTTCGACGCCGTCGCGATACCAGGCGATGCCGACGGTCGCGCCGGACGGGACGTCGCGGAACTCGGTGGCGACGTAGACGTTCTCGCCGACCCGGAACTGGTCGTCGATGTCGACGGGCAACTGGTCGGCGTTGATGCCGCGGGCCGGTATGGCGGCGGCGACCCAGCCGTTGACCGGGTTGGGGGTGGCGGCGGGGGTG
>CAYYTN010000429.1:0-2100 GCA_964474495.1 uncultured Chloroflexota bacterium | reverse complement strand
ACAGCCACGATCACGACAACGTAGCCGCGGCTACTCCCGCGTACCGATCCACCGAAGAACATCCGCCCGGCGCCCCATCACTTCTTGCGGATGAAGGTCAACCCGTCGGCCAGCGGCAGGATCATGCACTCGACCCGCGCGTCGGCGGCGACATGTTGGTTGAAGCGCAGAAAAGCGCCGGTCATCGAGCCGTCCGCCGCCGGATCGACCACCCGGCCGTAGGCCAGGACGTTGTCGACCAGCATCACTCCCCCGGGGCGCATCCGCGGCAGCAACTCCTCGAAGTAATCGATGTACTCGAACTTGTCGGCGTCGACGAAGGCCAGGTCGAAGGCCTCTTCGTTCGCGAGCGCCCGGAGGGTGTCCAGCGCCGGCCCGATGCGCAGGTCGATCTTGTGGGCCACCCCGGCGGCCTCCCAGAACGGCCTGCCGACGTCGGTCCATTCCTCGCTGACGTCGCAGCAGATCAGCGTGCCGTCGTCCGGCAAGCCCTGGGCCACCGCCAGCGCCGACAGCCCGGTGAAGGTGCCCAGCTCGATGGCGTCGCGGGCGCCGATGGCGCGCGTGAACATCGTCATGAACGGCCCCTGCTCGGGTGCGATCTGCAGCAGCGTCGGATCACCGCGCCGGTCTGTCTCCGCGATCAGCGCCACCTGGTGCTCGTCCATCGGGCTCATGGTTTCCATGAGGTAGGCGTGCATTTCAGGCGTGAGCAGGAATGACTTGGGCGCGTCCGGCATCGAATCCCCCTCGCGGCATCGCCGCGTCGCCGCGTCGCCGACAAAACTGATGCAGCGCATAGTTGCATGCGCAACCGCGCGCGGCAATCATCGTCGTGACCACCCGACCCGACCGGACCGCGCTAAGGAGCCCCCCGATGTTGACCGCCGCCGGCTGCCGCACCCGTATCGCCCGCCTCCTCGATCGCCTGGACGAGCGCATCGAAGCGGCCCTCATCTGCCGGCCGGAGCACGTCTACTACTTCTCCGGCTACATGGCCAGCCCCAACTCGCTGAAGATGCGCGCCGCCTACTCCCTGCTGATCGAGCGCTCCGGCGAGACGACGCTGCTCAATGACGGCTGGGGGAAGCTGCGCGAGACCAACCACGCCGACAATGTCGAGGGCGGCGCCTGGACGGTCGAGTCGCCCGATTTCAGCGGGCCGCGGGCGGCGGCCGAAGCCGCCACGAAGGCCCTTGCCGACCGCAACCTGGGCGTCATCGGCGCCGAGACCGCCGCGCTGCCGGCCGCGATCGCGGCGGACCTGGAAACCATCGACATCGAGCCGGTCATCAACCGGATGCGGATGGTGAAGGACCCTGATGAGATGGTGCTGATTCGGGCCGCGCTGCGCGTCGGCGAGGCCTTCCACGCCTCGGCCCGCGCGAACCTGCGCCCCGACATGACCGAGCTGCAGATATACGCCCGCGCCGTCCATGACGCCACCGCCGCCGCCGCCGGGCCCTTCGTGATGATGTGCGACTTCCGCTCCGGGCCGGAACTGGCCGCCGGCGGCCACCCGACCGATCGGGTCATCGAGCGCGGCGACAATCTCCTGATGGACATCTTCCCCTACGTCAACGGCTACCGCTGCGACATCACCAACACCCTGAACGCCGGCGGCGAACCGTCGGCTGACCAGGAGAAGGCCATGGCGACCGCCCTCGCCGCCCTCGCCGCCTCCGAGGCCCTCTGCAAACCCGGCGTCACCGCCCACGAGCTGCACCAGGCGCAAAACGACGCCATCCGCGCCGCCGACCCGACCTGGTCGCTGCGCGGCCACGCCGGCCACTGCCTGGGCCTCGAACACCCGGAACCACCAGACTTCATCCCCGATAACCACGAGCCGATCGTCGAAGGCATGGTCATCACCTTCGAGCCCGGGGTCTACGACCCGTCCTTCCACGGTGTGCGCGTCGAGCACAACTACCTGGTCACCGCCAACGGCCTGGAGCGCCTGTCCCACCACGAACTCGGCCTCACCTAGCAGTCACAGACTGCTTTCTTTTTGGATGGCTAGCCCGCGCTGTCCTGCCGCACCGGCAGTCACAGACAGCCTTCTCCTCTCACGGCGATCGCGAGCTGTCCTTCCGCACCAAC
>CAYYTN010000428.1:0-2112 GCA_964474495.1 uncultured Chloroflexota bacterium | reverse complement strand
TCGGTGCTCCCGGCCCTCGCCTGGGCCTGCACGGCCTTCGTCGCCGTCACCATCGTTGGCTTCATCATCGATATCCTCCTCACCCACTACCGCACAGTGATCATCCAGCCTGTGGAGTACATTGAAGAACCCGAGGAAGACGAGTCCGAAAACGGCGAATCACCCGTCGCCGCCGCTGCTCCTGATGCTCCCGCCGCCCCCGCCGACCAATCCCCATCCGAACCCGGCCCCCCGTAGAACCCCGCACCCGATTCGCAGAGTGAGTTGGGAAACCCGCACAATCTGGCACAATACAACGTAGGGCAGTTCGGAGAATCGCTCCCCACTCAGCACCGGTGGCAGCAATCGCATACCAAACACAGCTGCGATCCAGAGAAGAAGTCACCATACTCTGGCGCAAGTACAAGTCCACCCGCGACCCCGCCATCCGCGAGAAGCTGATTCTGCAATACACACCGCTCGTCAAATACGTCCTGGGCCGGCTCGCCGTCACCCTTCCCGACATCATCGACAACGAAGACATCATGAGCTACGGCCTCATCGGTCTCATCACCGCCGTCGAGCGCTTCGACCCCGACAAAGGCGTCAAGTTCGAGACCTACGGCATCTCCCGCATCCGCGGAAACATCATCGACGAACTGCGCTCCCTCGACTGGATCCCCCCGCTCCGCCCGCGAGCGCGTCCGTGAAATAACCCGCAGCATGGCCCGACTCGAGACCGAGCTGCAGCGTTCCCCCACCGACCAGGAAGTCGCCGACGACATCGGTATGGATGTCGGCCGCTACCGCGACACCCTCGCCCGCACCTCCGTCACCACCTTCTCCCTCGATAGCCCCGTCGCCATGTCCGACGCCGAAGAGCGCATCTCAGTGGGCGATGTCATCGCCGACGAAGCCAGCCCCGATCCCGGCCGCGAAGTCGAAATGCAGGAACTCGAAGACGAGCTGACGCTCGCCATCGAAACCCTCCCAGACCGCGAGCGCCTCCTCCTCTCCCTCTACTACCACGAAGACCTCACCATGAAGGAAATCAGCCAGGTCCTCGAGATCTCCGAATCCCGCGTCTGCCAGATTCATGCCCGCGCCGTTCTCAAACTCCAGGGCAAGCTCGCCGAACGCGGCCACACCGGCCCGCCCGACTGACAAACCGCCCAAGAAGCCCCGCCGAAAGCCGATAATCCAAATACCGGGCAAATCCAGCAAAACCCGGTGTAGGATTACAGGGACTATGTCAAGTTGCCAGACACAAACGATCGGGCGCCAGGGTTGAAGCAATGCCTGTCAACCTCAGTGACATCAGGACCTTTGCCGCCGACAGCGTTCGCGTACAGCGGCTCCAGGAACTCCAGCAGCTAGCCTCCCGCACCAACCAGGCCCAGCTCGCCAGCCAGTTCGCGGACGCCCTGGATCGCCGTCGCGCCAGCGTCAAAGAAACCGACCAAGCCGACAACCCCAACATCGATCCCGACCAGGACTCCCAGACCGCCGGCCAGCCCCGCGGTCAAAACCAGCGCGATTCCGCCGCCGCCGACGGCAACGACCCCGCCGACCTCCCCGCCCCAATCGACGGCATCGGCGAAAACATCGATCTGCGCGGTTAGTATCTAAGGGACCAAGCTCCATCCGGAACACCGGGGAGATAGATGGACCCTGTACTCACCCTGATCCTGCTCCTGGCCATCATCACGGCCCTGCTCTACTTCTACTTCTGGATCCGCAGCATCGCCCGCAAAGTCGACCGGCGCGGCCTCGACGTCCGGCTCGAGGGCCTCGAAGAAAGCGTCCGCGAAACCACCCGTTGGCTCGAAACCGCTTCTGGCCAGATTCGCGAAGACCTCGAGAATCGCATGAACGCCCTCAAGAACCTCATCGACCAGTCCGAAAATACAAACACGCAAGCCCGCCCCACGGCGGACCAATCGCGGCCCACGACCGCGGAGAACCCACCAGACGCCACCCAACTTGAACCGCCTCTCGAACCCATCCCCAACCTCGCCGACGAGCCCGTCGGCGCCGATCTCGACCCTCCACCCGAACCCCCACCCCTCCAACAGGACGACCCGTTTGGCCTTTCCCCGACCGCACCGGCACCGTTCCCCGAGCCCGGCATCG
>CAYYTN010000427.1:0-2126 GCA_964474495.1 uncultured Chloroflexota bacterium | reverse complement strand
ACGGACGCGGCGTTCGGCTCCTTGAGCTTCGCCGCCAACCAAGCCAACGGCAAGCTCGGCGGCATAGGCGCCGAGACGACCGATACGCTAATCGGCATTGAGAACGTGATCGGCACCGTGGGCGAGGATTTCATCGCCGGCAGCGACGGGGCCAACCTGATCGACGCCGGCGACGGCGACGACTCGATCAAGGCCATGGGCGGCGGTGATACGGTGTTGGGCGGCAGCGGTGACGACGCCCTTTGGGGCGGGGCGGGCGACGACACGCTCGAGGGCGGCGAGGGCGACGACCTGTTCGTCTTCACCGACGGCGACGGGGCCGACCGGATCGAGGATTTCGAGGACCCCGCATCGGGCGGCGACCGCATCGACGTGAGCGGCGTCTCCTCGGTCAGCGGGTTCGGCGACCTCTCCATCAGCGCGGTCGCCGGGGGCGCGCTGGTCGATTTCGGCGGCGGCGATTCGATCACCCTTATCGGTGTCGACCCCGCATCCCTGGACGCGGACGACTTCGTGTTCTGACGCCCGGCTCGCCGATGCCCGGCGCAGTTGCTAAGCTCGCTCGCCGGGCCGGCACCAGCTGCTTGGCTCGCGTTCTCATTGCCGCAACCGGGTTTCCATGGCCGAGACACCGAACGAGATGCCGATCGAGGACCCGTCCCAGACCGGCCCTCCCGAGCGTGGCTTGAGCTGCCATCGCTTCTCCGACCCGCTCGCGGCCCTCGGCCGGGCGGCGAACCTCCTGCACAGGGTCGAGCCCTTCGCCTCGATGACGATGGCCGACCTGATCTCGACCCTGGCTGGCCAGGTCCAACGGCGGCATTACCTTTTCGCCGTCAAGGACCGGCGGATAGCGGGCTATGTCGGGTGGGCCTTGTGCGACGAAGCGCTGGGCCGTGCCTGGGTTGCCGGGGGCCCCATGCCGAGCTATGAGGACTGCCTCAATGGCGACGCCTTCGTGCTCATGACGTTCCACGCTGAATCGCGCGACGTGTCCTTCCGCCTGATCCGGCAATGCCGGACCCTCTACCCCAACCGCAACGCGATCTTTTCCCGCCTCTACGCCGACGGGCGCGAGGGCCGGTTCAATGAGGTCTTCAATCGCATCCCGGCGCCCGGGCGGAGCACCTGACGCACTCGCGGCCGCGGTCGCGGCGATCCATCAGTCCGATGGTCGACAGCGATGGTCCCTCCCGTGGATTGCATTGAGAAGCTCCCGGCCGACGCGTCGGTTCTGGTTAGGGCCGCCTGTCAGACATCACAACAAGGCGCCCGTCTCGTTATCGACGAACAGCTCGCCGTCGCGAGTGTAGCGGACCAGCATCGCGTCGGACGCGTGGCCCGTCCGCTGCCTGATCTTCCAGGAGGAAACGCCCGCCACCGCCGCGCCGGCACCCGGTGGCTGGTCGCGCCGTTCTTGCTCCTGCGCTCCTGACTGTAGGTCACACGGACACTGCCTTGTCCTGGCCCAGCGTGTCGTGGTGATCCGTCGGTTGTCCCTGATTGATGGCATATAGTGCACCATTAGTGCACCACGTGAAAGTTTTCTAAGTGAATGAATGCGCTAGGTTTTTCAAAAATTGGCGACCCCGCCAGGACTCGAACCTGGAACCTTCGGATTAGAAGTCCGACGCTCTATCCGGTTGAGCTACGGGGCCGTCGTGCGGGCGAGCACCATCAGTCCGGTCTGTCCCAGCGGAAGTTGTCGGCGTAGCTCTTGGGCCGTACCCGCCGGCCGTGGGGCTCCTCGAGCGCGTAAGCGATGCCATGGGCCTCGGCATAGGCCACCGCCGCCTCTCGCGTCGCGAAACGAAGGCGAGTCTGCTGGCGCATGTCGCCGGAGCCGATCCAGCCCATGAGCGGGTCGTGCCGCTTGGGCTGGGCGGGCTCGAACTCCAGCACCCAGGTCCTGGTGCCGGCGCGGCCCGACTGCATCGCCGTCTTCACGGGCTGGTAGATGCGTGCATCCATGACTGGCGCCCTCGGCTGCGTCCGGTGGTGGCCCACGGGCGGCCCGGTTGGTCGGGGCGACTGGATTTGAACCAGCGACCTGGTGCTCCCAAAGCACCCACTCTACCTGGCTGAGCTACGCCCCGCGCCGGTGTCCCGCCCGGGCGGGCCAACAC
>CAYYTN010000426.1:0-2133 GCA_964474495.1 uncultured Chloroflexota bacterium | reverse complement strand
ATAATCATGCCGTTTTGAACCTGTCAAGGGGCTATTTTCGGGCGTGTGGGGAAGTTCCCGGAAGGGGTGGAAAGGGCGCTCGGACTTTTTTTCAAGTGGCTATCCCGGGGGCGGATTTCGGGCCGCGAAGACGACCTTGTCAATTTGGTTTGGGGCAGCGGTCCACTGGCCTATTATTCGCGCGGAGAGCCTGGAGCCGTCCGGGGCAGGCGCCGAGGGGTGGCCGGTCCGGCGGCGGGAGGAAGGATTGGGCGATGGCCGGGGACGTTGCGACGCGGTATCACATTCCCGACGGCGGCAGCTACGGCGGCCAGGTGCTGGGAACCGGCAAGCTGGGCTCACACGGGCGCTGGCGGATCTTTGGCGACCCGGA
Source organism: uncultured Chloroflexota bacterium (assembly GCA_964474495.1). Classification (GTDB taxonomy): domain Bacteria; phylum Chloroflexota; class UBA11872; order UBA11872; family VXNJ01; genus JASLPR01. The sequence continues at coordinate 1,760 of CAYYTN010000426.1, read as the reverse complement.
CAAGGTGACGCCGGGCGACCGCGAAATCTTGCGCCAACTGGGGGCGCGCAAGGCGGAGATCGCGCAGCTTGCGGTACACGCGGAACGGGCCGAACAGTGGCGGCGGATGAACGATCTGGACCCGGTGAAACCGATGGTGTGGATCACCGAGCAGCCGTGGCACGAGCTGGACGATGACGGCGAACTGACGCTGCGGACAAAGTCGGATTTCGCGCGCGACCTGGAGGTGGAACTGCGGCAGACCATCTACCAGTGGGAGCACACGCCCTGCGACCTGATCGTGGAGCCGGAGGTGCATTGCCCGATCGCCTTCACGGATTCCGGGATGGGGCTGGCCGGGGACACCGATCTGGCGATCACCGACAGCGAGAACGTGATCGTGTCGCGGCATTTCCACCCGGTGATCAGCAGCCCGGACGACCTGCAGCTGATTCAACGGCCGGAACTGGCGCTGGACGAGGAGCGCACCGAGCGCTGCTTCGCGGTGATGACGGAGATCTTCGACGGGGTGATCCCGGTGGTCCGGCGCGGGCTGCCGGGGCTGGGTTTTTCGCCCTGGGACGAACTGGTGCGCTGGACGGGAATCCAGGAGGTGCTGCTGGACCTGGCGCTGAGGCCGGAATACGTACACGCGCTGATGGAGAAGCTGCTGGACGCCTACCTGTACCGGCTGGACCAGGCGGAGGAACTGGGGTTGCTGGCGTCGAACAACACCAACATCCGGGTAGGCTCGGGGGCCTACGGGCACACCGGCGAGCTGCCGGCGCCGCGGAACGCCGGGGTGCCGCTGGCGGACATGTGGGGATTCGCGACGGCGCAGCTGTTCGGGTCGGTGTCGCCGGCGATGCACGACGAGTTCGCGCTGCAGTACGAGATCCGCTGGCTGAAACGGTTCGGACGGAATTACTACGGCTGCTGCGAGCCGCTGCACGACAAGATCGGGATACTGGAACAGGTGCCGAATCTGCGCAAGATATCGATGAGCCCCTGGGCGGACCTGGAAGCGGCGCGGGAGTTGATGGGCGAGCGCTTCGTGTATTCGATGAAGCCGAATCCTTCCTGGATGGCCGGCGAGGGCTGGGACGCGGAGGCGTTTCGGGAGGAGCTGCGCGGGAACCTGCGCATCCTGGAGGGCTGCGCGGTGGAGATTCCGCTGAAGGACATCAGCACGGTGCGGCGCGATCCGCAGCGGCTGTGGGAGTGGGCGCGGGTGGCGACGGAGGTGGCGGAGGAGTTCGCAACCTGACCGGTCCCCGACCGCCGGTCACTGACCGGTTTCTTGTTTGAGTTGAGTGGCCAGGAGCGGTGCCGGGTGGCGGACGTTGCCCTGAAAGAGAGGCGCGCCGGGCTCCAACTATCATGACGCGGGTCGGACCAGCCGGGATGCGCGCTTGATAACGACGTACGGGCGAGTGGCGGGATGGTGGAGCGGGCGGCTTTCGCCGGGCGCCCGGGATGCGCTCGGGGTGCTGCTGGCGGTGGGGCTGGCGCTGCTGATTCATCGCGGGCTGGCGAGCCTGGACCGCGGGCTGAATCTGGCCCGGGACGGAGTGAACTTTTCGGCCGAGCACGCCCTGACCGGCGAGGCCATCGGGCGCTGGGGACAACTGCCGGCCTGGAACGCGAGCTATCTGTCGGGGATGCCGTTCCAGGCCAGCCCGCAGACGGCCGGTATCCACTGGACGGCTTTGCTGGACTGGCTGGCGCCGAATGAACTGGTGGCGATGCGGCTGGGAGTGCTGCTGAGTCTGCTGGCCAGC
>CAYYTN010000425.1:0-2138 GCA_964474495.1 uncultured Chloroflexota bacterium | reverse complement strand
CATCTGGGCCACCGGATTCGCAACACCCTGCCCCGCGATGTCCGGCGCGGATCCGTGCACCGGCTCGAACATGGATGGATGCGAGCCGTCGGGATTCAGGTTTGCCCCTGGCGCGAGCCCAATCGAGCCGGCGATCGCGGGCCCCAAATCGGACAGGATATCTCCGAACAGATTGCTCGCGACGATCACGTCGAACCAGTCCGGGTGCTGGACCAAATGGGCCGTCAGGATGTCGATGTGATACTGGTCCGTGCGTACATCGGGATACTCGGCCGCGACCACCCGGAAGCGCTCGTCCCAGAACGGCATGGTGTGAATGATCCCGTTCGACTTGGTGGCCGACGTCAGGTGACGCGCCGGCCGCGTGCGCGCAAGCTCGAACGCATAGCGCAAGACTCGATCGACGCCCTCGCGGGTGAACACCGCCTGCTGCACCGCCAGCTCGGCCGGGGTGCCTTCGTAGAGGCGTCCGCCAATTTCGGAGTACTCGCCCTCGTTGTTTTCCCGAACAATGACGAAATCGATGTCTGCCGGTCCCCGATCGGCCAGTGGCGTCTGCACCCCCGGCAGGAGCCGCACCGGCCGCAGATTGACGAACTGGCTGAATCGCCGGCGAATCGGAATCAAGAGCCCCCAGAGCGACACGTGATCGGGCACCCCCGGATAGCCGATGGCACCGAGAAAGATCGCGTCGAACCCCGCTACGTCGTCGACATCGCCATCACCGGTCATGCTCCCTGTTCCGGCGTAGAGCTCACACGACCAGTCGAAGACCGTCCAGTCATAGCTGAAGCCGAAGCGCTCTCCTGTTGCCTCCAGCGCCCGTTGTGCCGCCGGCACCACTTCCTTTCCGATGCCATCGCCAGGAATCACCGCAATCCGATAGGTCTTGTCCGCCATGTTTCACCTTGAAGCGCCGCCCACGATGGGCACCGGCCTCCGGGGCCCTTCTGCTTCTTGAGTTCTGCCTGTTAAGAAACACACCTATGCCACCGCGCCGACGCGACGCAGCTCGGCGATCTCCGCGGCCGTGAAACCGGCTTCATCCAGTATCTCGTCGGTATGTTGACCGAGCATCGGCGCGGGACGCCCTGGCGTCAGCGGCGTCTCGGACAGCTTCACCGGCGTGCCGAGCGTCTGAATCCGTCCGAGCGTCGGGTGGTCCGTCTCGACGACCAGGTCCCGCGCCTGGATGTGCGGATCCGCCATCACTTCGGCATAGTTGTTGATCGGACCACACGGAATATCGTGAGTTTCGAACAGCGCGAGCCAGTGCGCCCGGGAGTGCCCAGCCATCACCGCCTCGATGCTCGCCGCCAGGGCACGCCGGTGTCGCACCCGATGCTCATCGTATCGATAGTCTGGATTCCGGCTCCATTCGGGATGCCCGAGCGCGTCGCAAAGCCGGTCAAAGATTCGATCGTTGGCGGCCCCAACCGTCAGGTAGCCGTCGGCACATCGAATCGCCTGATACGGCGCGTTCATGCGGTGTGCCGATCCCAGCGGCTCCGGAACGCCTCGGCCTGAAAAGTACTGGGTCGCTTCCCAGACCGACAACGCCACCCCGGCATCGACCAGCGACGTGTCCACCAACTGACCGCGACCGGTTCGGGTGCGCACCAGCAGCGCCGAGAGGATACCGGTCACCGCGAACAGTCCCGCCCCAAGATCGGTAATCGGCACGCCCACCTTCACCGGGGGTCCGCCGGACTCTCCGGTTACCGACATCAGCCCCGACACTCCCTGTGCCACGAGATCGAAGCCCCCCTTGCCTGCCGACGGCCCGGTTCTACCGTATCCGGAGATCGAGGTGTAGACCAGCGCCGGGTGCTGGCTCGACAGTTCCTCGTAGCCCAGCCCGAGACGGCTCATCACGCCGGGACGGTAGTTTTCGACCAGCACGTCAACCGTGCCCGCCAGTCGCCGAACGGCGTCCCGCCCGTCCGGCTGCTTCAGATCGGCCACCAACCCGCGCTTGCCCCGATTGACGGCGTTGAAGCTCGGACTGTCGGTGCCAACGGCGCCCGGCATGCGTCTGGTAGAGTCTCCTGAGGGCGACTCTACCTTGATCACATCCGCGCCCATGTCGCACAGGAGCATCGCGCAGAATGGCCCGGCCATCACCTGCGTCAGATCCA
>CAYYTN010000424.1:0-2144 GCA_964474495.1 uncultured Chloroflexota bacterium | reverse complement strand
AAGTCGATTGTGCGGGCGTCGATGCGCGGCGGGGTGCCGGTCTTCAGGCGGCCGATCGCGAAGCCGCGCGCCGCCAGGTCCTCGGACAGGCCCCTCGCCGGGGACTCGCCGGCGCGCCCGGCCGGAAAGCTGGTGTCCCCGACGATGATCCGTCCGTTCAGGAAGGTGCCGGTGGTGACGATCACCTTCGCTCCCCGAAAGCGCCGGCCCAGCGCGGTTTCCACCCCGGTCACCCGCCACTCAGCGCCATCGTTGCCGCCACCTTCCCAGAGCAGCCCGGTCACCGATCCCTGGCGCAGATCCAGCCCCGGCTGCCCGCGCAGCACCCGGCCCATCGCCCGGGCGTAGAGCCACTTGTCGCACTGCGCCCGCAGCGCCCGGACGGCCGGGCCCTTGCCGGTGTTGAGCATCCGGATTTGCAGCTGGGTGCGGTCGGTGACGCGGCCCATCTCGCCGCCCAGGGCGTCGATCTCGCGCACCAGGTGCCCCTTGGCCGGCCCGCCGATGGAGGGGTTGCAGGGCATCCCGGCGACGGCCTGCGGGTCCATGGTCAGCAGCAGGGTCCGCGCGCCGAGGCGGGCGGCGGCCAGCGCCGCCTCGCAACCGGCATGCCCGGCGCCGACCACGATCACGTCGTAGCCGTCGCGCCCGGTGGCGCCGTCGGGAGTCATGCTTTCAATGCCCAGCCTTCCGTGGCCGCGTCTACAATCTGCACAAGCCTAATGGTGGCCGAGTCTTACGCGTGGGGGCAATATCGCAACTTCCTTCCAAAACTCGCCTTCCGAGTCCGCATTCGCGGACCGGCTGCGCGGCGCCCACCCGGTGGAGGCCTACGTGGTGCCGCTGCCCGACGGCGCGGCCACCTTCTTCGACCCGAACCTGGCCCGGCTCGATCCGGCGGATGGCCCGTTGCGCCTGGACGTGTACAGCCCGTATGCGCTGAGCGACGGCGAACTGGCCTATCTGCAGACCGAGTTCGAGGCGGCGATGGTCGAGTACGCCAACCGGACCGCCGTCCGTGATCGCCCCTGGCGCCCGGCGGCCGCCATCGGCCTGATCGACCTGGTGGTCCTGGTGGGGCTGCTCTTGTTCGCGTTGACCAACGCCGACCGCGCCTTCCTGATCTTCGCCTGGGCATTCGTGCTCGCTCTGGCGCCGGGCCCGTTGATCGCGGTGGGAGTCATCCTGCGGCGTCGCCGGCAGGCGCGGGCCGGCCGGCTGCGGAGGGCCGGGTTCGCCGGGGCGGTCAGCGGCCAGGGCGGCTCCGGAGCGGCGTTTGTGAAGGGTGTCTGGGACGGACTGGAACGCGCCGGCGGCGATCGCGACCTGCTGACCCTGGAGCGCATCTGCCGGGTCAACAACTGGCCGGCCGGGGTGCGTTTCTACCGCTCCCGGCGGCGCCGTCGGGGGAGTGGCCGGCCGGGTCACCGGGGCTGGCTGCGGTGGCTGACCGGCGGCGGGCGCCCGCGCTACGTCCCGGCGGTCGTGAGCCGGGCCCGATGAGAACCGCCACCTGCCTGGGGATTCCGGTGGTCGACGGCACGGTCGTGACCGCCACCTACGCCTCGCGGCGGCTGCTGGGCGAGACCGCCTTCGCCGGCGCCGCCGTAACCGTCCAGGCCGCCATTGCCGCCGACGGTCGGGTCGCCGAGGGCGACATCGATCACGCCTGCCGCCTGCAGGCGCGGCGCTTCCTGCTGCAGAGCGACGGGGCGGCGACTGCCCGGTCGCAACGTGGTGGCGGGTTGTTGTTGGCTTTGCCGGGCATGGTTCTGGGCGTGGCCCTGATCGTCGCTTCGCTCGGTTTCTGGCTGCCGGCGGTGGCCGGGGTCTGGCTGCTGGCCTTCCGCCCCTGGCTGCTGGCGCGCCTGCGTCGCCGGCGTCCGGCGGCGGTGGGCGAATCGCCGTCAATCGCGGTGCGCCGGGTCGCCCACCTGGGCATCGGCGCGCTGCGCGAGGTCATCGGGCGCAATCTCGAAGAGAACCTGGCCTATGCCGAGGCCTACGAAGTCAGCCGCCGGCTGGGCATCCGGGAGGCCGCCGACCTGTACACCAGCCTGCTGCTCGATCCCCGCCCGGCCGCGCTGGCGCCCGAAGCGGGCCTGTGGCTGCCCGACGCGACGACGGTGCGCGAGGTCCTGCCC
>CAYYTN010000423.1:0-2149 GCA_964474495.1 uncultured Chloroflexota bacterium | reverse complement strand
ACGTGGCCGGGCTGGCCCAGGGCCTGGAAGAGTACGGCGACGAACTGCCCTACCGCCAGACGCGCAACGAGCAGGCGATGGTGCACATCGCGACCGGCTACGCCAAGTGGATGCGGCGCAAGTCGACCTTCGCCTGCACCGCCTCGATCGGGCCGGGGACGACCAACCTGGTGAGCGGCGCGGCGACGGCGACCGGGAATCACCTGCCGGTGCTGCTGTTCCCGTCCGATCACTACGCCACCCGCCACCAGGGGCCGGTGCTGCAGCAGATCGAGCACCCGATCAGTTTTGACGTCGGCGCGACCGACACGCTCCGGCCGGTGAGTCGCTTCTTCGACCGGATCATGCGGCCGGAACAGCTGCTGACGGCGCTGCCGATCGCGATGCGCGTGCTGACCAGCCCGTCGGAGACCGGCGCGGTGACGATCGCGCTGCCCCAGGATGTCCAGATGATGGCCTACGACTATCCGGCACATTTCTTCGACGAGCGCACCTGGTCGATCGAGCGGCCGTACCCGCACCCGGATTCCATCGCGGCGGCGGCGGAGTTGATTCGCGACGCTGAAAAGCCGGTGATCATGGCCGGCGGCGGGACGATGTATTCCGAGGCCGAGCAGGAACTGGGCGACCTGGCCAAACAGTGCGGCATTCCGGTGGGCGAGACCCACGCCGGTAAGGGCGCCGGCCGGCTCGCCGGGGATCTGTCGATCGGTGGGATGGGCGCCGGCGGGACCACCGCTTCGGCGGCGATCGGCGCCGAGGCCGACCTGGTGATCGGGGTCGGCACCCGCTTCGCCGACTTCGCGACCGGCTCGCAGTCGGCCTTCCAGAATCCCGATGTGAAGTTCATTTCGATCAACGTGACCGGGGCGGACGCCTACAAGCAGGGCGCGCTGCCGGTGATCGCCGACGCGAAACTGGCGCTAGAGCAACTGGGCGAGGCGCTGAGCGGCCACTCGACTCCGACGGCCTGGCAGGAGCGGGTCGGGTCGCTCAACGAAGCCTGGGAGGGCGTGAAGGCGGAGGTGGTGAAGTCGGCCGGCGACGGGACCATGCGGCAGCCGGAACTGGTGCAGATCGTCAACGAGTTCGCGCAGGCCGGCGACGTGTCGCTGTGCGCGGCGGGGTCGCTGCCCGGCGACCTGCGGCAACTGTGGGACTGCTCGGGCGACCGCCACTGCATGCTGGAGTTTGGATTCTCCTGCATGACCTGGGAGATTCCGGCCGGCATCGGCGCCAAGATGGCCGATCCGGATCGCGAAGTGATCGTGATGATCGGCGACGGGACCTACCTGATGAACCCGTCGGAAATCGTCACCGCGGTGCAGGAGGGGATCAAGATCATCGTGGTGATCTCACACAACCACGGGTTCCAGATAATCCGCCGCCTCCAGGAAGGCACGGCCGGCACGGCGTTCGGCAACGAGTTCCGGATGCGTGAGGAGGGCACCAACCGGCTGACCGGCGACTACCTCACGATCGATTTCGCCAAGAACGCCGAGTCGATGGGCGCGGTGGGGCTGCGGGCGGAAACCGCCGACGAACTGCGCGCGGCGCTGGACGAGGCCCGGCGGGTCGTCCGCCGCCCGGTGGTGATCGACGTGGAGATCCACCCCGAGCCGGCCGCGCCGGACCCGGGAATCTGGTGGGACATCGCCACGGCGGAGGTTTCGGGCAAGGCCGAGGTCCGGCAGATCCGCGCCGACTACGAGAAGTCGCAGAAGAGCCAGCGGCTGTACTACTAGAGCGGAGATACCGGCCGCGGGGCCGCGGTTGGGCCGGCGCAGCCGGCCGTGCCGGTAGCGGCCCGGTGCGCTGACGGAGCTAGCGTTATGTCAAGTCCGATTGTCGATGCCGACTGCCACATCTCGTCGGGTCGTGTCGACCCGGCGGCGATCACCGGGGATGAACTGGTGGCGCAGATGGATCGGGCCGGGATCGACCGGGCGCTGGTCTGGCTGAAGCCGCGCTACGACAAGCAGATCGAGACGGAGAACCGGGCGGTCCATGCGGCCTGCCGGCGCCATCCCGAGCGGCTGCTGGGGTTCGGCTGGGTGAACCCGCTATTGGGCCGCGACGCCGCCAGACACATGATCCCGAATAAGCGCAAAACTCTTTGCAGCGCCCTGAAACCTCCCGGCCGTTGGAA
>CAYYTN010000422.1:1735-2155 GCA_964474495.1 uncultured Chloroflexota bacterium | reverse complement strand
AGCTGCCGATCACCCCCGTCGCCTCGACCGGGATCATCAGCACCTTCTGGTTGGGCGCCGAGGCCAGTGTCTCGAGCGCCCCCACGTAGCGCTGGGCCACGAAATAGTTGATCGCCTGGACATCGCCCTTGGCGATGGCCTCGGAGACGGACGTGGTCGCCCGGCCCTCGGCCTCGGCTTCGCGCTCGCGGGCCTCGGCGTCCCGGAAGGCGGCCTCGCGCCGGCCCTCGGCCTCCAGTATGGCCGACTGCTTGAGGCCCTCGGCGCGCAGGATGGCGGCCTGCTTCTCGCCCTCGGCCGTCAGGATCTCGGCCCGCTTCTCGCGCTCCGCCTTCATCTGCCGGGCCATGGATTCGACGAGGTCGGGCGGCGGCGAGAGGTCCTTGATCTCGATGCGGGTCACCTTGACGCCCCACGGGT
>CAYYTN010000422.1:0-1676 GCA_964474495.1 uncultured Chloroflexota bacterium | reverse complement strand
GTCGAGCGCCATGGAGCCGATCACCGTGCGGATGTTGGTCATGCAGAGATTGGTCATGGCGCGCTCGAGGTTCTGCACCTCGTAGGCCGCCTTGGGCGCGTCCACCACCTGGAAGAACACCACCCCGTCGCAGGTCACCGTGGCGTTGTCGAAGGTGATGACGTCCTGGGCCGGGATGTCGAGCACCGTCTCGCGCAGGGAGATCTTGGACCCGACCCGGTCGACGATGGGCACGGTTGAGGCCCGGGCTCAGGGTCCGCGTATAGCGGCCGAAACGCTCGACCGTCCACTGGGTCGCCTGGGGCACCGTCTTGACCCCGGCGAAGATCAGGATCAGGGCCAGGAGGACGATGGCGACGACGAGAATCAGGAATCCGCTCGGTTCGTAGGCTCCCATGATTCGGTTCCTTTCGTGAGGCGGGTGCTCGGCTGGGGGCGCCGCAAAGGGATCAGTCTAACATTCTCGCGGCGGCGACGGGCGGCGAATCCCGCGGCGTCCTTTCCGCGGCGCTTCGAGGGCTCGAACGAGCGCCTGGATTGGAATCTAGGGTTGCGATAGCCCCCGAACAATGTCGGGCATCACACCGGAAGTTTGTCGCCCGTGGATAGAAAGTGGTTGAGCTCCGCTTCCCAGCTCTCCATGAGCTCGCGGTACGCGTCCGCCGTAAACTCTTCGAGAAACGCGTCGCCGCGGGGGCCGAAGGACGTATGGGTGTAGGCGACTTTGGCGGCCGTCCCGCCGTCGCCATCGTCCCGCAAGGATATCTCGAGCTTTCCGACGGTTCGGCCCGGGGTCACCATCAACATCTCGATTCTGAGGTCTTCGGGCTCGTGGCGCGTGACGGTCCAAATGGTGTCCTCAGGCGTCCCCGGCGTGACGAAGATGCAATCCGCCTCGGCGACGCCCGAATCGGATAGAACCAGGGATGGGTCCCACCCTCTCGCCCACTCCAGCTCCCGCACGGGGCAGAGGAGCGGAAAGACGGCTTCCGGGGCCGCGTCGATATGCTGCGTGTAGCTGTGGCGTTTCCGATTGGGGCGGGCCAGCTTCATCGAGATACCCCCTCGGGCCGTGGTCCGGTGAACGGCCCGCTCCGAAGTTCCGCCGATCCGCCGTTCATCCGGCTTCGCTTTCCTCGCGCAGGCGGTGACTGTCCGCGGCCGTGAGATCGAGGTCGTAGGCCCGCTTCATATCCGCAATGAAGGCGAGGGTGTCCGGGCCGAACGCGGCTTTGCCCTCGAATGCGTGGAGCACGATTCCCTCCAGCAAGTCGCCCAGGGTCATGTCCAATCGCGCGGCGACCGCCTTGAGGACCTTTAGAATTCGCTTTTCGACCCGCACGCCGGTCTGCACCCGCTCGATCCGCGCGCCTCTCACGCCGTTCGCCATCTTTCCCGCGACCCACTGTTGCTGTGTGACATGTGGTACCAATATATATTGGTACCACATGTCACACAAGCGTCTTTTAGTCACGCCGACGGCTCGGCGGGAGGGCCGGGGCATCCACCCGCGGGATTTGCGCCCGCAAGAGTGGGTCCGCGGCCGCGGGGGTTGTATAAGGGGTCATGGCCGGCCAACCCCTCGACTTTCTCCGCGGCACCTTCGGCTTCGAATCCTTTCGCGGCGAGCAGGCGGCGGTGGTCGACCACCTCCTCGACGGCGGCGACGCCCTCGT
>CAYYTN010000421.1:0-2161 GCA_964474495.1 uncultured Chloroflexota bacterium | reverse complement strand
TGGCGTAGATCGAGGCGGCGGCCACCGACAGGCATTGGGTCTCGGCGCGGTCCATGCTCAGCGCGCGGTCTTCGTAGCCGCAGCCATCGGGCAGGCGGACGGAATCGACGAGCACGGCGTCGGGCTTCTCGGGCAGGCCGTCGAGGGCGTGGACCATGGAGCGGCGGACGGCCCCGGCGATGCCGTGGCGATCGACCAGCGAGGCTTCGAGGGCGCCGACCGAGATGGCGCGGGCGGCGTAGGTGATCTCGTTGAACAGGTCGTCGCGCTGGCGGGCGGTGAGCAGCTTGGAGTCGGTGGCGCGGCGCAGGCGGCGGCGGTTGCGCAGGACCTCGGGGCCCAGCAGGACGGCGGCGGCGTAGACCGGCCCGGCCAGGCAGCCGCGGCCGACTTCATCGACGCCGGCGATGGTCAGGGCGCCTTCACGCAGCAGGCGCGCCTCGATGGCGAGCCGGGCGATGGCGGGCGCGTTGGCGATCCGGTTCCGGGCCCCTGGATTCGCCACGAAGCTACCTAGCGGCGGGCCTCTTTGACCCGGGCGGCGCGGCCGACTCGGTCGCGCAGGTAGTAGAGCTTGGAGCGGCGGACGCGGCCACGGCGGACGACTTCGATCTTATCGACCATCGGGGAGTGCACGGCGAAGACACGCTCGACGCCGATACCGTGGGAGATGCGGCGGACGGTGTAGCTTTCCTGGATGCCAGCACCGCGGCGCTTGATGACGATGCCCTCGAACAGCTGGATGCGTTCGCGCTCGCCCTCACGCACTTTGACGCTCACCTTGACGGTGTCGCCGACGGAGAACTCGGGGATATTGTCACGGAGATGTTCGGCGGCGATTTCTTCGATAATGGTGGACATGTTCGCTCCCGGCGACGGCCGGCTGGTTGAGGGGAATGGTGATCCGAAGGGGCGGGGGCCCCGGCCACGACCACCCCGGGATGTGGCTCGGTGGATCGTTCGGGACCGCCCCGGTCGGGGCCGTTTGGACTGCTCACCCGGGAAAAGCGCAAGCGCCATTCTAGCAGCTGCGCGGCGGGCTGGCGCGTTGATTCGGAATGTCGCCGGGAGGCCGCGAGAAGCGATCTTTACAGGGACGGCGGGGGCGATTTCGTGGCGAAAGCCACGTTCGGCGGGGGTTTGCGGATATATAATCCGGAAACCTCCCAGGGGGACCGGCGATCGCCGGACCGCCCAAATCGCGGGCTCTGTCCATGCCGAAAATCACGCGCCGCAAACTAATACGCACCGGATCGCTGGGCGCCGTCGGCCTGGCGGCGGCGGCGGTGGCCGGCGCGGGGGTGGCGGTGGGCACCGTCGAAACCCGCTACGCCGGCCGGTTCTTCCCGGGGATGACGGTGGGCGGGGTGGACCTGGAGGGAAAGACCTGGCGCGAGGCGGTGGCGCATTTCGACGGTCTCTGGTCGGGTTTCATGCAGACGCCGCTGATCCTGCGCCTGGGCGAGGTGGAATGGCGGCCGGGCGCCGACGAGATCGGCCTGAGCGTGGACTACCTCACGCCGCTGGCGGAGGCCTTTGCCTTCGGACGCACCGGCGGCATCGCCAACCGGCTGCGCCAGCAGCTGAAGACAGTCGGGGAAAGCCACAGCTGGCCGATCAAGGTGGTGTACCGCCCCGGAAAGCTGCAGACCTACCTGGATGCGCTGGCGACCGGGATACGCACCGAACCGACCGACGCGACGCTCGACCTGGTCGAGACGGCGTCGGCGAAACGGCTGGTGCTGCGGCCGTCACAGGAAGGGCGGCGGCTGATGGGGCTTGACGCCGCGCGGGAGTTTGACTTCGACCCGGGCCGACCGCGGACGGTGCTGGTGGACCTGACGCTGGAGGTGGCGGAGCCGGGGGTGGCGACCGACGCGCTGCGCCAGGTCGTGGACGGCGCCGGGGAGTTGCTGGAGGGACGGATCCGGCTGGTCTCGCCGGACGCGGTGTGGGAAATCGACCGGGCGGATCTGGCGTCGGCGCTGACGCTGGAGGACAACGATGGGGAACTGACCCCGAAGTTCGTCTTCAACGGCGACGAGTTCGGCGACCTTCTGGACGAGATCGAGTCGGCGGCCTACCTGGAGCCGGTGGAGCCGCGGATCAAGCTGGACACCGAGACGTTCCAGTTTATGCACCTGACCGAGGCGGCGAATGG
>CAYYTN010000420.1:837-2162 GCA_964474495.1 uncultured Chloroflexota bacterium | reverse complement strand
CAGCGGCGCCGAAGGCCGAAGAGAAGCCGGCCGTGACCGCGCCGGAACCGGCACCCCCATCGGAACGGGTAGAGATCGTCCAGTGGTTCAACCTGTCGGGAGCGCAGGCCGAGCACGCGACCGCCATGGGTGATCGGTTCAGCGAGTCACAGCCCAACATCCTGGTGACGACGACGATCGTGCCGCAGACCGAGCTCATAGCCAAGCTGTCCACGGCGTTGGCGGCGGGAAACCCACCGGAGGTGGTGCACATCGGGGCGGCGCCGAACAACGCCCAGCTGGCCCGCAGCGGCAACACGATATCGATCGAGGATTTCGACCCGGACATCGCCCAGCTGGACTGGGTGCCGGGGGTGCAGAAGGCGGTGACCTACGAGGGCCGGATGATGGCCTACCCGGCCAACTCGGGCTGCCTGTGCGTCCTGTACAACAAGGACCTCTACGCGGAAGCGGGACTGGACCCGGAGGCGTTCCCGACGACGAACGAGGAGTTGCTGGTGGCGGCGGAAGCGGTCACCAACCTGGGTGACGACATCTGGGGCCACTACGTGGGCACGGCGCCGAAGGCGTGGTCGGGAAACCACGTTTTCATCTCGTACGTCTGGGGCTACGGCGGCGATGTGATCAGCGCGGACGGGACAAAGTTCACGCTGACGACGCCGGAGGTGCAGGCGGCGCTGCAGTTCTACCTGGATCTGCGGGACGTGAACGCGTATCCGATCAAGGCGATCGACAACCTGGTGATGGGCAACGACTTCGAGACCAGCACGCTGGGCTCGATGACGTTGTATCCGGTGTGGGTGAAGCGCGCCGAAGCGACGAACCACGAGTCGGGCACGGCGCTGATGCCGTTCGGGCCGGCGACGACGGAAGACAACTTCCGGGTGCCGGTGGGATTCGGCGGCGCCCACATCTTCAAGGACTCGAACAATCCGGAAGACGGCTGGCCGTTCCTGCGCTGGCTGCTGGACGTAGAGAATCACCTGGACTGGGTGCAGGGCTTCGGCAACCTGCCGGCGGTGCTGTCGTACCGCGACCACCCACGCTGGCAACAGCATGAGATCGAACACCCTCTGATAGTGCCTTACGTGGACTCGCAGAAGGTGTCGGACGTGCAGTACTCGGGTCCGGCGCAGGCGCAGCTCTGGAACGAGGTGGCGAAGGCTATCGAGGCCGCGGTGTACGACGTCAAGACCGTCGAGGAGGCCCTGGCCGACGCCGAGGAGGCGGCCCAGGGAGCCCTGGACGACGAGCTGGCCAAGATGTAGATCTAGCCGGGCATCCCGGAGGCCGCAAGGCCCGTCGGGATCGCGACCCCGGGCGCC
>CAYYTN010000420.1:532-739 GCA_964474495.1 uncultured Chloroflexota bacterium | reverse complement strand
GAGTATTCTGGGCGGAAGGTTTGTCGGCAATTGGTTTTGGAGAAGCGTCCGATGGCGATCCGGGTACTGCATGTTGAGGAGCACGACCACTGCGCGGTGTCGATGCGGGCGGCGATGTTGGGTCCGGGAGTGGCGGATTTCGAGGTCGTGCACCACGCGACCCTGGCGGCGGCGGAGACCTCGCTGGAATCGACCGGCTACGACGTC
>CAYYTN010000420.1:0-480 GCA_964474495.1 uncultured Chloroflexota bacterium | reverse complement strand
GATTGTCGTGATGGCCTCCCCGGGCGAAGAGGAAGTGGCGCAGGCGACGGTGGCGGCCGGGGCGGTGGAGTTCTTGATCCGGGGACCGGCGGCGCTGCAGGCGCTGAGCGGGGTGATGCTGGCCGCGACGGATCGGGAATAGGCCGGCGCGGCGGGTTGGCCGCGAGCCGTAACCGCTTGACGGGTCGCCGGACGGCAGGCCCGGAGAGGCAATCGAAGCGAGCGAGCGCCGACTCGTGAAGCGATACCTGGTCGGTGGGCGCGGGCGGCGGCGCTGGTGGGGGCGGCGGCGCTGGTCGGAAGGGCGCGGCCCTGGGAAGGGACGCCGGGCTACCTGCTGGTGTTCGCGGCGGTGGGCCTGCTGCACGCGGGAATGGCCTGGCGCTGGCGGTCGGCCGGGGCGTTGCGATTTGGATTGGCCGGGCTGCTGGCGATTGGGGCGGCGTGGCCGATCTATGCGAGCGATTCCTGGAACGAGTC
>CAYYTN010000419.1:0-2163 GCA_964474495.1 uncultured Chloroflexota bacterium | reverse complement strand
GGCCCGATGGGCGACGCCGGGCTGACCGGGCGCAAGATCATCGTCGACACCTACGGCGGCATGGCCCGCCACGGCGGCGGGGCGTTTTCCGGCAAGGACCCGACCAAGGTGGACCGCTCGGCCTCCTACGCGGCGCGCTACGTGGCCAAGAACCTGGTGGCGGCCGGAGTGGCCGACCGGGTGGAGATTCAACTGGCCTACTGCATCGGCGTGGCGGACCCGGTGTCGGTGAACGTGGAGACGTTTGGCACGAACCGGATCGAGAACGCGAAGATCGAGGCGCTGGTGGCGGAACACTTTGACCTGCGGCCGGGGGCGATCATCCGCGACCTGGACCTGCGGCGGCCGCTGTACCGGCCGGTGGCGGCGTACGGGCACTTCGGGCGCCCGGAGCTGAACCTGCCCTGGGAGAAGACCGATCGCGCCGACGCGATCCGTTCGGCGGCCGGAGTGAAGGAATCAGACCTGGCGAGCCGCCCTTCACCGCGCGCCTAGACCGAACACGATGACATGAGTTGGCGGGGGGTACTGGCCTGGAGCACGGTCGGTATCGCCCTGGTGGTGGTGGTGTTCTGGCTGGAGAGGTTCGCGACGGGCGCGGGTCGGGCGGGGGGGCTGGAGCTGCCGGATGTACACCCGACGGTGTGGCTGGCGATTGGCGCGTACCTGCTGGCGGCGTTTGGGTTCGCGGCGTTCCTGGGGAAGCGCGGGAGCGGGCGGGCAAGCCCGCCGCGGCGGCCGGCGCTGAAATGGGTCGGGGCGGCGCTGGTGCTGACGCTGCTGGCGGGCCAGGCGGTGCTGGTGTTCGCGGAGGAGTGGGCGGCGGTGTTCCTGGTGCCGGCGGCGGTGCTGCCGACGCTGGGGGTGATGGCGTACATCCTGCGGCGGATCGGCGGCCGGGTGAACTGGCGGCTGATGTCGGTGGCGTTCGTGGGCGGGACGTTTCTGGCGCCGCTGGTGGCGTCGGTCATGACGCCGCTGGTGATGCTGAGTCTGTTCGTGGCGCAGGGGGCGCCGCAGGTGGCGCTGTTCGCGACGTTCGCGCCGATGATCGCGCTGTATTCGGTGGCCGCGCCAATCGCCTCGGAGGCGGCGAAGCAGGTGGGGGTGGTGATGCTGCGGCGACGGATACGGCGGGCGTCGGATGCCTTCATGGTGGGCATGGCGACCGGAGCGGGCTTCGCGATTATGGAAGACCTGCTCTACATCAGCGTCGATTTGCGACCGGCGGACTGGCCGGTGACGGTGGCGATTCGGGCGATGAGCCACCTGGTGCATCCGCTGCTGGCGGGGCTGATCGCGCTGCAGCTGTATGGCGCGATGAAGCGGCGGGCGGCGGCGCGGGACCGGTTGGTGCGCAGCTACGCGACGGCGGCGATGCTGCACGGGCTGTGGAATCTGCCGTGGGCGGTGGTGTACCAGATCCGGCCGCTGTGGGATCCGCTGGGTGGGCTGCTGGAGCGCGAGCAGGCCGATCTGGGGGCGAATCTGCTGCTGGCGCTGATATCGGCGGTGCTGTACCTGCCGCTGGTGCTGGCGATGTGGAGGACGCTGACGGTGACGCTGGAGCAACTGAAGGCGCCGCGGTATGACACGCCGGAGGAGGAGCGGGCGGCGTTGTTCGAGGGGTCGTGGTGGCACCCGGTGTCGCGGTTGACGACGTTTGTGGCCCGGCAGACGCGGCTGGCGGTGCTGGCGGACCGGGTGGTGACGGTGGAGCCGGCGGCGGGGACGGGGGCGCTGCTGGGCTTCTTGACGGTCGCCCCGCCGGTGGAGCCGCTCGAACGGCCGGTGGACGCCCGCTTCCGGCGGCGGCTGGCGGCGGCGGGGCTGGACCTGGTGGCGGTTGTGGCGCTGCCGATCGGCCTGGTCGTCTACCTGGCAAGCTCGCCCTGGAACTACGTTCCGCCCTGGTTCTTCCTGGCCAGCCCGCTGTTGTCGCTGGCCGGGTTTGTGGGGCTGTCGGTGATCCTGCGGCGATCGCCGGGGAAGGCGGCGCTGGGGCTGTGGTTGGCCAACGAGGACGGAAGAAGAACCGGGCGGGGGCGGCTGCTGGCGCGGGAGTTGCTGGCGAAGCCGGTGTCGGTGGTCTGGGCGGGCGCCGGGTTCCTGTGGGCGGCGTGGGATGAGGGGGGGCAGGGCTGGCACGACCTGTTGGCGGGG
>CAYYTN010000418.1:0-2165 GCA_964474495.1 uncultured Chloroflexota bacterium | reverse complement strand
GGCCGCTCTCCTGCCCTCGGACGTTCGGTTATTCGTTAAGCAGCCGCAGGACGGAGCCGCGGTTCTGGTTCGTTTGGACCTGCACCGCGGTGGCGAACTGGTTGCGGATGGCGGCGGCGGTGCGCTGGGTGACGGCCTCGGCGATGTCGGCGTCGCGGATGCGCGAGCGCGCGGCTTCGGCGTTCACCTGGGTGGTGGCGAGACGGTTGTTCTGGCTCTGGAGCCGGTTCTGGGTGGCGCCGATCTCGGCGCGGGTCTCGGACACCTGTTCGACCGCGGTGTCGGCGGCGGTGATGGCGGCTTCGGCGCCAGCCTGGGTGGTGACATCGATGGTGTCGAGTCCGAGCGCGGCGGCACGGGAGTCGGCGATGTCGATATCCAGGGTTTCGGTGCCGTCGGCGCCACCGGCGATCCGCAGGGCGGCGGCGCCCTCGGCACTGCCTTCGAGCAGCGCCTGGCCGTTGAACTCGGTGTTGTTGGCCGTCTGATCGATGCTGGCGACGCGCTGATCG
This sequence comes from uncultured Chloroflexota bacterium, assembly GCA_964474495.1. Classification (GTDB taxonomy): domain Bacteria; phylum Chloroflexota; class UBA11872; order UBA11872; family VXNJ01; genus JASLPR01. The sequence goes on along the minus strand of CAYYTN010000418.1, from coordinate 1,653 downwards.
ATCTCGGCCTGAATGGCCTGGCGATCGTCGTCGGACAGCGTGCCATTGGTGGCCTGCACGGCGAGCTCGCGGATGCGCTGCACGTCTTCCTGGATATTGTCCAGGCCGCCCTCAGCCGTCTGAATGACGCTTACGCCGGTCTGGACGTTGCGCTGGGCCTGCTGCAGGCTGCGGGCTTCGGACTCCAGGGCGGTCGCGATGGCCATTGCGGCAGCATCGTCGGCGGCGCGATTGAGGCGGAGACCGGACGACAACTGTCGGGTTGAGTCCTGTATCTCGCGGGCGGAATCTTGCAGCGACCGCAGGCCGCCACGATCCTCACCACCAGTAATTCGGATTCCCATGATCCTTCACCATCCTTAGAGAAAACCGGCGAATCCTTGCCGGTGTGGCGCCGTGGAAATACAGGCACCCACGAATGAAAGGTAGCACGGGAAGGGGAGAAAGCAAGTCTCCCAGTTACCAATTATCGGATGGAAACGGTGAATCTTTAGTCTCCGCGGAATGGAGTCTTTCGCGGCGCCGGCGGGGTGACGGGTTTGGAAGGGGTCGCGGGCGCGAATATACTCGGGGTCGCTCCCGGCGCGGAATGCGGCGGCGCGCCACCCAACGGATTCCTGGCGGCGCTCCCACGCCCCGGCCGCGTGGCGAAAGAACGATCCCGGATTTGACGGCCGGCGGACCGGTCGCGCGACGAACGGCACGGACCAACCGGGGCAACAAAACGATGCTGACCGGAGTTTCCCAATGACAGTTCTTGAATGGACCGACGACGGCATTCGACTCCTCGACCAGGCGCGACTGCCGGACGTGGAGGAGTACATCCTGTGCGATTCGCTGGACATGATCTGCGAGGCGATTAGGAGTCTGCGGATTCGCGGGGCGCCGTCGCTGGGAGTGGCGTCGGCGTATGCGGTGCTGCTGGGGGCGACGAAGATCGCGGCGGCGGACGCGGCGGGGTTTAGGGAGGAGCTGGAGGCGGTGGCGACGACCGTGAAGGGAACCCGCCCGACGGCGGTGAACCTGTTCTGGGCGGCGGACGAGATGCTGGCGGCGGCCGACGGCGCGGAGGGGGGCCCGGAGGGCATGCTGGCGGCGATGCGGGAACGGGCGGCGAAGATCGAATCTGATAACCGCGAGCGCCACGTGAAGCTGAGCGAGGCGGGGGCGGCCCTGGTGGCACCGGGAGCGAAGATCCTGCATCACTGCAACACCGGGCCGCTGGCGACCCACGAGCGGGGCTCGGCGCTGGGAGTGATCTACGCGGCGCACCAGCAGGACAAGGGCATCCATGTATACGTGGACGAAACGCGGCCGCTCCTGCAGGGGGCGCGGCTGACGTGCTGGGAACTGGACCAGTGGGGGGTGGACTACACGCTGATCACGGACAGCATGGCGGGGCATTTCATGAAGGCGGGCGAGATTGACATGGCGGTGGTGGGGGCGGACCGGATCGCGGCCAATGGCGATACGGCGAACAAGATCGGCACCTACACGGCGGCGGTGCTGGCGGCGCATCACGAGGTGCCGTTCTACGTGGCGGCGCCGCTGACGACGGTGGACTTCAGCCTGCCGAACGGGGGGGGAATCCCGATCGAACAGCGAAATCCGGACGAAGTGCGCGGCTATCGAGACACTACCTGGGCGCCGGCC
>CAYYTN010000417.1:0-2186 GCA_964474495.1 uncultured Chloroflexota bacterium | reverse complement strand
ACGGCGACCTGGCCGGGAGCGAGCGCGCGGATCAGGTCGGCGCCGTCGCCGTCGTCGCCAAAGCCGACGCCGAAGAGGGCCTGCTGCGAGTCCTGCGCACCATCCTCGACCCGGCCCCCGCCCGCCGCCTCTAGACGACTCGCAGCGCCCGGTCCGGCGCCAGCGTGAACGGCCGCACCACCCCCGGCGGCCCGCTAAACGGCAAGACCTCCGGCCGCAACTCGATCCCCAGCACTTCCCGCATGAACTCCCGCCGCGCCTCGATCCGCGCCCACATCGCCGGGTACTCCACCCGTAGCTCGCCGCGCAGCGCTTCGTCCGCCAGGGCGATCGTGTCCTCGGCGTTCACGGTGTGGTACTCCGCCGCCACCACCGGGATGATGTCGCACTGCACCAGCATCCCCGAGCGCAACTCGATTGCCGACCCGGGATTCATCGGCGAGTGCAGCCATTCTTCGATATGGATCAGGTGCCCCGGATTCAACGCGGCCTCCAGGTCCGCCACCGCCAGCATCCCGTCCACCAGTTCCTGCAGCACTCCGCCGGGCACTCCGATTCCCACCGCTTCGTACCAGGCCGCCACGGTCGCAAAATACGGCAACGCCAGCCGCTCCAGGTAGTCCTTCGCGCCCGCCGGCAGTTCCGACGCGTCCTCCGCCAGCCACCCGCCCCTTGCGGTTAGCCCGCCGCGATAGCCCAGCCCGCAGAAGATCGGATCCCCGCGCTCCATCTCCCGGCCCCGGGGGCTCGACAGACCCAGGTGCGCCCGTTCGCCGGTCGAGAACATCAGGTGGGCCGACAGCGGCAGACCGTTCAGCCCCGCCGACCCCACCGCCTCCAGCTCGGTCATTCCCGGCCGCGCGCCCAGCAGCGCCCGGTGAACCGCCGCCGCGCAGTGACTGGCCGCGAACTCAAACACCGCCAGTTGCGCCGCGCTGTTCTCCGTGCGCAGACCGTCCACCGGGTTCATCAGGATGTCATTCGCGTTCACCAGCAGATTCCGGTCGCCGGTCATCGCCCACAGCGTCTCCGCGATGAAGGTCGGAATCTCCAGCCAGTGCTCCACATCGTCGGTCTCCGCCGCCGTCGCGTAGCGCCAGCCGGCCACCCCGATGCGCTGCCCCTTTCCGATCCCGCACTCCGCCAGCACCGGCTCCAGCCGCGGGGTCGATTCCCGCTTCTGGCCCGGAAGACTGAAGCCCTGGAACAGCTTCAACTCGATGTCCACCGGCACCAGTTCCGCATATCCCAGCCCCTCGTTCCCCAGCAGCAGCGCCGGCTCGCCGTCCATCGGGATCACCAGCAGCGCCTCTTCGAAGCGCGGGTCGTGATCGGTCAGGTAGGCGAGGTTCGCGCAGTGCTCGCGGTCGCCGTAGACCAGCAGGACATCCAGCCCCCGGTCCCGGGCCCGCTCGCGGGCGGCCGCGACTCGTCGCTCGAACTCCGCCGGCGGCACCACCGGCTGTTCCCGGGGCAACTCGAATTCCGGCACCGTCACCGTCGCCAGTTCCGCCCGCTTAGCCATCGCTATCCCGCCAATCTCAGTTCACTCAAGTTCCGCCAGCACTTCGTTCACGTACCTGATGTTGCACTCCATCGCCCGCTGGTGATCCCAGCCGTACCCGGTATCGCCCTCGAACGTCAGCCACCCGTCATAACCCGCCGCGTGCAGCGCCTGGATGCAGAATCGCCAGTCCACCTCGCCCTCCTCCACCGTCACCGGGAAGTAGCTCGCCCGATCCAGGTCCGGCGCGTAGACCCGCCGCAGGTTCTTCACGTGCACGTACGCCGCCAGCGGCGCCAGCTTCACCATCGCCTCCTCGAACCGCTCCTCCGGCGTCGCGTACGACCAGGTGACATTGCCCATATCCGGATTCACCCGCACGTTATCGCGGTCCACCAGTTCCAGCATCGCCAGCGCGCTGGCCGAATTGTCCACATAGCAGTTCTGGTGCAATTCGAGCGCGATCGTTATGTCAACTTCGGCCGCCGCATCGGCGACCTTGCGCAGCGCGTCGGCGGTCTTTTCCAGTTCGTAGTCCACGGTCATCCGGCTCCCGCCGATCGACACCCGGCCGCCGATCCCCCAGCCCTCGGGCGTATCCGGCGCGTTCTGAAACGAGCGCGGCCCCGGCAGCGTGGTGTTGATTACGCCGCTCCCCAGCAGGCTCGCCATCTCCACCGCT
>CAYYTN010000416.1:0-2192 GCA_964474495.1 uncultured Chloroflexota bacterium | reverse complement strand
ACGGACCCGACACCTTCGACGCCTCGGACGACCCCGCCGGCCTGCCCGGCACCGTCGAACTGGCCCCCACCCTCTTCTACGCCGACCAACCGGCCGCCGGCGACCTGCACAACCTCACCGTCCCGATCCCCCCGGCCTCGTCGGACGCCTACCGCTCCACCTACCAGTTCGATCCCGCGACCCGCCTCTACGCCAAGTCGCAGAACAACGCCCCCCACATCGACGGCGCCACCGACGGGCAGATCAACGTCGCCAACGTGGTGGTCCAGTACACCAACATCGTCGCCACCGAGTACGAAGAGGATTTCCTGGGCAACCGCAGCCTGGCCATCGACACCGTCGGCGAAGGCGACGTCGTGATCTTCCGCGACGGACTGGGCCTGCCCGGGCGCTGGGTCCGCGAGGGCATTTCCGACCGCACCCGCTACTTCGACCGCGACGACAACCAGATCGCCCTGCGCCCCGGCCACACCTGGGTGCACATGCTGTCGCCCGACCAGGCCATCGACGCCCAATGATTCCCTCCGGGAGCCTTCCTATTGCCGCCCGTACCCGGCCGTCGGCGTGCGGCGCGAACAGAAAATTCCGGGAGTACGCCGTTCCTAGACCGCCAACCCGGTGCCCTCAACGGTCTCAAGCCCGCGGTAGCGGAAGAAAGTGCCGGGGGCACTAGAGATGGAATTCGGCCCTGCCCAGATCACCGCCATCCTGCTGGCCCTCATCTTCATCGCCCTGGGCCTGGCCGGCGGGCGCTCCGGCTGGCGACCGCGCCGCCGCCCCTCCTCAACCGGGTCCACCCCACCCGCCGAGCACCACCAGTTCATGCGCCCGGCCGCCCGCGCTCCGTCCGACTCCGAACCCGCTGACCCCTTCGCCAAACCCGACCCCGAACCCGATGCCTGACGTCACCTGCACCCTTTTTGGCGGCAACGCCCAGATCGGCGGCAACAAGATCCTGCTGCGCGACGGCGGTATCGATCTCTTCCTCGACTTCGGGATGAACTTCGAAGCCAACGGCCGCTACTTCGCCGAGTTCCTGAGCCCGCGCGGGAGCACCTCGGGCACCTACGACTACCTGATGATGGGGATCATCCCGCCCATCAGCGGGATCTACCGTTCCGACGCGGCGGTAGAGGCCCTGGACCCGGTCGGATGGCAGGAGGCGCGCCGCCGCTGGGGCGAGCACGACGCCCACCCCGCCGCCCTGTTGCTCAGCCACGCCCACGTCGACCACACCGGCCACATCGCCTTCCTCGACGGCGACATCCCGATCGTCGCCTCCGCCGTCACCGCCCAGATCGCCAAGTCTATGCAGGACACCGGCCAGTCCGGGCTCGACGCCGAAGTCGCCTACTGGCGCGAGCGCGTCGAAGACACCGTCCTGCAGCGCATCGGCCACCAGCGCGGCTCCATCGCCGTCCGCCGGCCCTGGCTCATCACCGATCGCGAAAACTGGTCCCCGACCGCCGAGAACATGTGGCAGACCCGCGGCAATCCCAAAGACGAACTCGCCGGTCCCGCCCCGGCCGCCTTCTCCGGCAAGGTCGCCTCCCTGGCCGTCAACAGCTATCCGGTCGATCACTCCATCCCCGGCGCCCGCGCCTTCGCCGTCGAGACCTCCGCCGGCTGGGTCGTCTACACCGGCGACGTCCGCCTCCACGGCGCCACCGGGCACAAGACCCTGGAGTTCGCCGAAGCCGTCCGCGACCTGAATCCGGTCGCCCTGCTCTGCGAAGCCACCCGCGTCTCCCCCGAGCCCTCCGAACCGGCCAACGAAGAGATCGTCCGCGACCGCTCCCGCGCAGCCGTCGCCGCCACCGACGGACTGGTCGTCGCCGACTTCGGCCCGCGCAACATCGAGCGCCTGCGCATCTTCCTGGACATCGCCCGCGAGCACGGGCGCAAACTCGTCATCTTGGCCCGCGACCGCGAGGGCACCAGCCCGGTCTGGAAGCGCGGCGTCCTGGAGCGCCACGCCGACGCCAGCGTCAACTGGGAAGATGTCGCCGCCTTCCCGGGCCAGTACCTGCTCTGCCTCAGCGTCTACGACCTGCCGCGCCTCATCGACATCAACCCGGCCGGCGGCGCCTACATCTACTCCACCTCCGAGCCCTACGATCTGCAGATGGAGCTATCCGTCGAGCGCCTCCGCAACTGGGTCCACCGTTTCAACCTCACGCTGGTCGGCGATC
>CAYYTN010000415.1:0-2193 GCA_964474495.1 uncultured Chloroflexota bacterium | reverse complement strand
ATGCACCTGACCGAGGCGGCGAATGGGTCGTACCTGGATCGCAACATCCTGCTGCGCCGGCTGGAGGACGCGGCGGCGGGTGGGGCGGCGAGCGTGGAGGTGCCGATCGTGGAGATGGAGCCGCGGCTGGTGAACGCCGATCCGGAATCACTGGGCCTGACCGGCAACTTCGGCATCGGGACGTCGTACTTCGGCGGCTCGTCGTGGAACCGGGCGTACAACATCGAGGTGGGGGCGGCGAAGCTGGACGGCACGATCATCGAGCCGGGCCAGGTGTTCGATTTCAACGAGGCGCTGGGGCCGATTGAGTTCGAGACCGGCTTTGTCGAGGGCATGATTATCATCAACAACAAGACGATCCCGGGGATCGGCGGGGGCATCTGCCAGGTGTCGACCACGATGTTCCGGGCGGCGTTCCTGGCGGGCCTGCCGATCAACGAGCGCTGGCAGCACGTGTACCGGGTGCGCTACTACGAACTGGGCGATGGCCACCCGCCAGGGTTCGACGCGTCGATCTACCAGCCGACGCTGAATCTACAGTTCACCAACGACACCGACAACTTCCTGATGATCCGCAGCGAGTACCACTGGGACGCGGGCCGGCTGCGCTTCTACCTGATCGGCTCACCGTCGCGCCGGCGGGTGGAGATGAACGCCTGGGCCACCGGAGCCTCGGAGCCGGGCGAGACGCGGTTCGTGGCCAACCCGGAACTGGCGCCGGGCGAACGCAAGCAGACCGATTGGCCGGTGTGGGGACTGAAGACCGGGCTGGAACGGCAGGTCTTCCAGGGCGACGAGTTGCTGTTCGAGGATGAGTTCATCTCGAACTTCCGGGCCTGGTCGGCCCGGTGGGAGATCGGCCCGGACGCCGAGGGGAATATCGATACGACGGGGCTGGAAGAGGAAGAGGACTAGCGGGCGGCGATGATCCTGCGGCTGGTCGGTCTGCCGGTGGACCCGGAGCGGGTGGCGGAACTGGAGCGGGCGTTCGCGATGGCGCAGCCCCGGATCGTGGCGTTGTCGGGCTGTCACCAGGTGTCGCTGCTGCGGACCGGTGAAGACGGCGCGGCGGACTTCGTGACGCTGAGCGTCTGGGACGGGCGGGAGGATCTGGAGGCGTACCGGCGCGGCGAACTGTTCAAGGAGATCTGGCCGGCGATCCGGGCGACGCTGCGGGACAAGCCGTGGGCGAAGACGTATGACTATGTTGCGGGGGACGTGCCGGAGGCGGACTAGGGGCGGGGGATTCTCCGAAGGGATCGCTGCTAGAAATAGGTCGGTCTCGGTCGATACCGGCTTTGCCGGCTAGTCCCAGTCGATGTCGGCTTCGCGCTCGCGGGGTTCGGCCAGACGGCCGGCGCCGGCGTTGAAGACCGCCGTCAGCATCTTCGCCAGTTGCTCCAGGTAATCGGCAGCCAGCGCGTTGAGCTCCCGACCATCGACCCGGCGGGGCTTGACTCCACCGAGTTGCCGCTCGCCGACAGGGCGTACGCTCAGCCCGGACGCGACCGCCGAATCGCCCTCTTCGCGCCACGATTGGGCGTTGCGGTAGCGAGCCTGGCGGCGGCGGGTGTAGACCTCTTCGACCCAGGGTCGCATTTCAGCGAAGGCCTGGCCGGCAGCGATATCGATGAGCGCGAAACGGGTGGCGAAGTCCTTGTTGGCCAGGTTGGGGCGGACGCCCCGGGCCAGCATCATTTCGTAGACGTCGGCGAGCCACTCGGCGGCGGCGTCGAGGGAGTCAGCGACGAAGTTAGCGAAGCCGGTGAAGTGGTAGGCGACGGCCACAGGATCGTCGGCTGAGCTTGCGCCGAGTTCAACGGCGGCGCGGGCGGCCAATCGATAGGTGCTGAGCGCGGCGGCGGCCAGTTCGGCGCCGCGGTCGCGGTCGGCCTCGCGATAGTGCGGATAGACGGCTTCGCCAACCCGCGGGTCGAATCCGTCAATCGAGATTTCAAGCAGCGGCCCGATCAGCGGCCAGGCCCGGGGCCGGCTCTGTTGCTTGCGGGCAAATGCGTCGGAAAGCGCCATGGGGGAACGGTATCAGACGCGGTTCCCGCGCTTTCGTTTGTGGCCTGAGTGCCGGTTGGCTATCCCGGCCTGCACGCAGGCCGGGGCACCCACTCAGTGGGTTCACACAGTGCCCACACAGTGGGTTTCTTGTTCGGGATTGAATGAATGAGCGCCGGTTGG
>CAYYTN010000414.1:0-2194 GCA_964474495.1 uncultured Chloroflexota bacterium | reverse complement strand
GAGGCAGGAAGATCGAGACTCAGGAGGATCGCGATCGCCTGGCCTGGTGGTCGGAGGCCCGGTTCGGGATGTTCATCCACTGGGGCCTGTATTCGATCCCGGCCGGTAAGTGGGACGGCAAGGACATCGAGGGCATTTCCGAGTGGATCATGTTCCGGGCCCAGATACCGATCGCCGACTACGAGAAGCTGGCCCCGGAGTTCAATCCGGTCAAGTTCAACGCCCGGGAATGGGTGCAGGTGGCGAAGGACGCGGGGGCGAAGTACCTGGTGTTTACGTCGAAACATCACGATGGCTTCGCGTTGTACGACTCGGCGGTGAGCGACTACGACATCGTGGATGCGACGCCGTTCGCCCGCGATCCGATGAAGGAACTGGCGGAGGCCTGCCAGGAGGCGGGGATTCGGCTGTGCTTCTACTACTCGCAGGACCAGGACTGGCACCGCGCTGACGCTTCGGGGAACACCTGGGATTTCAAGCAGCCTTATGAGGAGCGCGATTTTGCCGGCTACCTGGAGGAGAAGGTGAAGCCGCAGGTGCGGGAGATCCTGACCCAGTACGGGCCGATCGGGCTGATCTGGTTCGACACGCCGATCCTGATTACCCGCGAGCAGAGCGTGGACCTGGTGGATTTCGTGCACGAGTTGCAGCCGGAGTGCCTGGTGAGCGGACGGGTCGGCAACGGGGTGGCGGACTACGGGAATATGGGTGACAACGAGATTCCGAGCGGGGTGGTGGACGGGGTCTGGGAGACGCCGGCGACGATGAATGACACCTGGGCGTTCAAGACCGAGGATGACAACTGGAAGTCGGTAGGGACGCTGCTGCATCTGCTGGTGGACCTGGCCGGCAAGGGCGTGAATTACCTGCTGAACGTGGGGCCGACGGCGGAGGGGGAGATTCCGGCGGTGAGCGCAGAACGGATGCGCGCGATCGGGAAGTGGATGGAAGTAAACGGGGAGGCGATCTACGGGACGTCGCCGAGTCCGTTTCCGTACTCGTTCGACTGGGGGGCGGTGACGGTGAAGGGGAGAAAGCTGTACCTGATGTTCAAGGAGTGGCCGGGGACGGAGTTCAGGTTGCACGGGCTGCGGAGCGCGGTGAAGAAGGCGTATTTGCTGGCGGAGCCGGGGGCGGCGGTGGAGGTTGCGCAGGAGGCGGACGGAGGCAGGGAGCACGGGTTGCTGCGGCTGGGACTGCCGGCGACGGGGCCGGACGCGAACGTGAGCGTGGCGGTGCTGGAACTGGACGGCGAGCCGGCGGTGGAGCCGCTGGCGCTGCAGCAACCGGAGGGGATGATTCGGCTTATTCCGAGCATGGCGGAACGGCACGGGCCGGCGGCCGACGCGATTGAGATCGGGCAGAGCGGGATGACCCAGAACTGGTACGACGCCGAGCACTCCTTGAGCTGGAAGTTCAAGGTGAGCCGGCCGGGAAGGTTCGCGGTGAAGGTGGTGACGGGCAGTCAGCGCGGGCTGCATGTGTGGGAAGGCGGGCACCGGGTGATGGTGGGGGTCGGGGGGGATTCGCTGGCGGGGGACGTTGCGCCGGAGGAGGCGATCGAGAGCGCCCACGCGGCGTATTTCCCGGAGTTCGCGACACGGCTGGGCGAGGTGGAGATCGATGCGCCCGGGGTGCACGAGCTGACGCTGGAGGCGCTGACGATCGACCCGGATTCGCGGGGCGGTTTGGCGGTGGTGGCGGTGGAGCTGGGGTAGGCGGCTTGTTCTAGCTTGTGGGAGGGAGCGGAAGGTCGAGAATCTGGCGGGCCTGCCGCCAGGTGGCGACCGGGCGGTCGTGCTTGTGGCAGAGATCGGCGGTGATCTCGACGAGGGCGGCGTTGGAAGGGGCGAAGGTCTCGCGGTCGAGGCGGATGTTGTCTTCCATGCCGGTGCGGGTGTGGCCGCCCATCTCGATGCACCATTCGTTGACTACGCGCTGGGCGCGGCCGATGCCGGCGGCGCACCAGAGGGCGCCGGGCAAGAGGCGGTTGACGGTTTTGAGGTAGTAGTCGAAGACGTCACGGTCGGCGGGCATGGCGTTTTGGACGCCCATGACGAACTGGACGTAGGGGAGCTGCGGGAGGCGGCCGTCGGCGTGCATTCGGGCGGCCTGGTGGATGTGGGAAAGGTCGAAGGCTTCGATTTCGGGTCGGACGTTGTGGGTGCGCATTTCGGCGGCCAGCCAGTCGACG
>CAYYTN010000413.1:0-2196 GCA_964474495.1 uncultured Chloroflexota bacterium | reverse complement strand
GTGTGGCGGATGGAGATTCGGCGGCGGGCGGAGGAGTCTCGGTGGCGGCATCGTCCCGATCGCAGGCCACGATCGCGAAGGCCGCGATGATGGCCAGCACCGCAAGCAGCCAGAGGACGGCAGCGGAACGCCGCTTGCCGAGACTCGTCTTCATGCGCGCAGGCCCCCCGCCTTCCTCAAAGTGGCCGATTTGAGCAGTCGGGAAGAAGGGCCGCGTAGCGGGTCGGGTCGGGGGTAGAGGATGGTCTCGGTTGGGCCTGGTCCTGGTCATGGACCGAAACCTACCCGGGTGCGGATCGCGGGTCGCCGCCCTCCCGACCGCGGACCGGTGCTATCGGCACGACGGCCCGCGACCGGCGACACATCACGGCCGACGACCAGTCTCCTTCTCGGTGCATCGAGGGACGGGTCGGGACACGGCGACTTGTCACCGGCGGGCGGCGCTCCGACAATGGTTCCTCAGAATTCGAGGCACAAAGGGAGTCGAGTATGGATCTGTCCGGCAAGACGGCGTTGATAACCGGGGTCACCAGCGGAATGGGCGCGGCGATCGTCGATAGCCTCGCCGGCGCGGGGATGAACCTGGCGATCGCGGCGCGGCGGGTGGAGTTGCTGGAGAAGACCGCGACGCTGGCGCGCGAAGCCGGCGCCGAGGTGCTGGCGGAACCGCTGGACGTGGCCGACCGGGCCGCGACGTTTGCCTTCGCCCGGGCCGCGCTGGACCTCTTCGGCGGGGTGGATGTGCTGGTGAACAATGCGGGGACCAACAGCGATCCGCGTACGGTGGCCGAGATCGAACCGGAGGAGTGGGACCGGGTCGTCACGGTGAACCTGACCGGGGCCTTCAACCTGGCACACGCGCTGATTCCGTCGATGCGCGAGGCCGGCGGCGGGCTGGTGGTCAACGTCGCTTCGACGGCGGCGTTCATACCCTCCGGGATGGCCGGCTCGGCCTATTCAGCCTCGAAGGCGGCGATGCGCGCGCTGTCGATCAACATCAACGACGAGGAGTGGCGCAACGGGATTCGCGCGACCACGATCCATCCGGGCGAAACGGACACGCCGATCCTGGATCTGCGCGCGGAACCACCCAGCGACGACGAGCGCGCGCGGATGGTGCAGGCCGAGGACATCGCCGCGGCGGTGTTGTTCGTCGCTCAGTTGCCTCCGCGGACCAAGATCGACGAGCTAACGATCACCCCCACCCACCGCCGTCGCGGCTGAGGCCGGTTCGGCCGCGGACCCGTTGAGCCCGGCGACGGCCTCGCCGATGGCGGCGTCGATGGTGTTGACGATCTCGTCGGCCTGCTGATCGGTGAGGATCAGCGGCGGCCCGAGAATCTGCACGTGCAGCGACGGCCGGGTGATCAAACCGCGCTTGCGGCAGCCTGCGTCGACCCGCTTGGCGAAGGCGACTTCGTCCGGGAACGGCTGATGGGTGGCGCGCTCCTGGACGTATTCGATGCCGAGCAGCAGGCCTTCGCCGGTGACCTGGCCGATGACATCGTGTTTCTCGGCGAGGGCGGCCAGCCTGGCCTTCATGCGTCCGCCGACCCGGGCGGCGTTGCCGGGCAGATCGCGGTCGAGTAGCTCGCGGATACTGGCAACGGCGGCGGCGCCGGCCAGGGGAGCGCCGCCGTAGGTGTGGCCGGCGTGGAACTGGACCATTTCGTCGGAGTCGCCCCAGAAGGCCTGCGCGATCTTGTCGGTGATGACGGCGGCGGCGACCGGGAAGTAGCCACCGCTCACGCCTTTGCCCATGGCGAGGATGTCGGGCCAGACGTCGAAGACCTCGGAGGCGAACATCTTGCCGGTGCGGCCGAAGCCGGTGATGACTTCGTCGGCGATCATCAGCACGCCGTGGCGATCGCATATCTCGCGGACGATCTTGAAATACTCGGGGGGCGGGACGACGAACCCGTCGCCGGCGACGATGATGGGCTCGGCGATGAAGGCGGCGACGGTGTCGGCGCCTTCGCCCTGGATGACTTCGTCAAGCAGCTCGGCGCAGTTGATCCCGCAGTCGCCGTACTCAAGCTTGACGGGGCAGCGGTAGCAAAACGGCGGCGGGATGTGGACGTAGCCGGTGGGGAAGGGCTCGTAGACGGCCTTGCGCACGGCTCCGCCGGAGGCGGCCAGCGAGCCGAGCGTGCCGCCGTGGTAAGCCCAGTAGCGGGAGATGATCTTGTAGCGCCC
>CAYYTN010000412.1:0-2196 GCA_964474495.1 uncultured Chloroflexota bacterium | reverse complement strand
AACACCGGGGTGATGGTCTTCGAGACGGCCTGGCTGCGGGAGAACATCGGAAAGTTGCGGCCGGATCCTGAGAAGGAAGAACTGCTGCTGACGGACCTGGTGGCGCTGGCGCTGGCCGAGGGGCGGGGGGTGGAGTGCCTGACGCTGGCCGACGCGGAGGAGGGGATGGGCTGTGATGACCGGGCGGGTCTGGCCGAGGCGGAGCGGCGGCTGCGGCAGCGCAAGATCGCCGAGTTGATGGAGTCGGGAGTGCGGATCGAGGACCCGGCGGCGACCTACGTGGACCTGGATGTGCAGATTGGCGCGGACACGCTGGTGCGGCCCGGGTGCCATCTGCGGGCGGCGACATCCATAGGGGTGGATTGCGAGATCGGGCCGAACGCGCAGATCGTGGATTCGGTGGTGGGCGACGGCTGCAAGGTGAACTCCGCGGTGGTGGAGGATTCAAGGCTGGAGGATGGGGCGGATGTGGGGCCGTTTGCGCATGTGCGGGCCGGCTCGGTGTTGGGGGAGCAGGTGCACGTCGGGGCCCACAGCGAGGTGAAGAATGCGCGGCTGGGGCAGAGGACGATGATGGGGCATTTCGGGTACCTGGGCGACGCGGAGTTGGGTGCGGATGTGAACGTGGGGGCGGGAGCGGTGACGTGCAATTTTGACGGGAAGGATAAGCAGCGTACGTTTGTGGGGGACCGGGCGTTTTTGGGGAGCGGTAGTATGTTGATCGCTCCGGTGGAAATTGGCGCGGGCGCCTATGTAGGCGCGGGCGCGGTGGTCACCCGGGACGTAGCGGCCGGGGAGGTCGTATACGGAGTGCCGGCGAAGGCGCGGCCTCCGGGGAACGATTAGGCGGACATGCCCTCCAGGGAGGCACGGTTGGAAGGCGATCTACAGGTTTTCTCGGGGCGCGGTAGCATGGAGCTGGCGGGGGGGATATGTGACGCGCTGGGTATCCCGTTGGGACAGGCGCAGGTGGCGCAGTTCCCGAACCGGGAAACCCGGGTGCGGATCGAGGAGAACGTGCGCGGGTTGGATGTGTACGTGGTGCAGTCGATGTGCGCGCCGGTAAACGACAACCTGATGCAACTGCTGATTATGGTGGACGCGCTGCGGCGGTCTTCCGCGGACCGCATCACCACGGTGATCCCGTACTTTGGCTACGCCCGCCAGGAGAAGAAGACCGCCGGGCGGGAGCCGATTTCGGCGAAGCTGGTGGCGAACCTGATCCAGGCGGCCGGGGCCGACCGGGTGATCACGATGGACCTGCACGCGCCGGCGATTGAGGGTTTCTTTGACATTCCGGTGGATCACCTGCGGGCGGCGGCGCTGCTGGTGGAGACGGTGCGGGAAATGGAACTGGGCGCGGGAGTGGTGGTGGGGTCGGCCGACGCGGGCGGGGTGGCGCGGGCGGAGGATTTCAGCCGCCGGCTGGGCGCCGAGGACATCTTCGTGAGCTTCAAGAAGAGAACCTCACCGGACGATGTGACCCCGCTGCAGCTGGTGGGCGACGTAAACGGCCGGACCGCGATCCTGGTGGATGACATCATCTCGACCGGGTCTTCGCTGATGGCGGCGGCGCGGTCGTTGAAGGACCGCGGCGCCGAGAACGTCTACGCCTGCGCGGTGCACCCGGACCTGACCGAGGGAGCGGTGGGAGCGCTGCAGAACTCGGTCATGGAAAGTGTGATGGTGACGGACACGATCCCGATCAGCGAGTCGGCGAATGGCAGTAGTAAGATACGGGTGTGTACGACGGCTCCGCTGTTCGCGGAGGCGATCCGCCGAATACATAATCACGAATCAGTCAGCGCGCTGTTCAGCTAGAGACCCCGACGGACGGGGGTGACAGCGAGCCCACCGCCGGCGCCCGGAAGCGCGGCGAATATCAGGAGGTCGGTTCCTTTTCTTGGAACCTTCTAGTTGGGTAAGCCTGCCCATTGTCCTGGGTTTGACGCTTGTCAATGTCCTGATCGTGGCTTCGGAAACGGCCCTGCTATCGGTGCGTCGCGGACGGATTGGTGAACTGGCGGAGGCGGGGGACGCGCGGGCGCGGCGGGTGCAACGGCTGAACGAAATGCCCCAGCGCCTGCGCGGGCGGCTGCGGGCGGTAACGACGATATTGGCCTTCGCGGCGGCGACGGTGGCGGCGGTGAACCTGGGGCCGGAGTTGGCTCGCGCCATCCCGAACGAGCCGCTGGC
>CAYYTN010000411.1:0-2199 GCA_964474495.1 uncultured Chloroflexota bacterium | reverse complement strand
CCCCGTCGCTCCAGTCCGACTCGTACAGATTCGAGCGCATGTGCAGCGCCACCAGATCGGTCACCGTCCGCACCGTGGCCCGGTCAAAGCGCAGCCGTTCCAGGATCTTGCGCGCCAGCCGCGCTCCCACCATCTCGTGGCGATGGAATTGCACCCGCCCGCCCTTAACCGTCATCGTCGCCGGCTTGCCGATGTCGTGCAGCATCGCCGCCAGGCGCACCTCCAGATCCGCCGGCACGCCCGCCAGCACCCGCAGCGTGTGCGTCAGCACATCCTTGTGCTGGTGGCGATCGTCCTGCATCGTCGAAGCCAGGTCGGCCAGTTCCGGGATGATGAAACGAATCAGCCCCAGCTCAAACATGCGCGCGATCCCGGCGCCCGGCTGGTCCGACACCAGAACATGGCTCAACTCATCCCGGATTCGCTCCGCGCTGATGAACTGCAGCCGGCTGGCCCCGTCCTTGATCGCGGCCGCGGTCTTCGGATCAATCTCAAACCGCAGCTGTGTCGACAGCCGCACCCCCCGCAACATCCGCAGCGGATCTTCCTCAAATCGATCGGCCGGGCTCCCCACCGCCCGAATCGTCCGCTTCGCGATGTCCGCCGTTCCCCCGTGCGGATCGGTGATCTTGCCGGAGCCGATGTCCTGGGCGATCGCGTTGATGGTGAAATCGCGCCGCGCCAGGTCGTCCTCCAGGCGGTCGCCAAACTCCACCTCCGGATGTCGCGAGCTCTCCTCCGGGTACCAC
Organism: uncultured Chloroflexota bacterium; assembly: GCA_964474495.1. Classification (GTDB taxonomy): domain Bacteria; phylum Chloroflexota; class UBA11872; order UBA11872; family VXNJ01; genus JASLPR01. The sequence goes on along the minus strand of CAYYTN010000411.1, from coordinate 1,450 downwards.
TCCGCGCGGTAGGTCGTGACCTCCACGTTGAGGTCCCCGAACACCGCTCCGACCGTTCCAAACCGCGCGCCGACCTCGTAGACACTGTCGGGCTGGGCCTGCCGCAGCAGCCGCTTGATGTCGGCCGGACGCGCCGGCGTCGTCAGGTCCAGGTCCTTCGACGGTCTTCCCAGCAGCCGATCGCGAACCGAGCCGCCCACGAGATAGATCTCGAAGCCGCCCCGCGCGAAAACTGTTGCGATTGAGCCCAGTACGTCCATGTCAGGCTAGCCGGAGCCGGGGAGCCCCTGCCGTACACGGCGTGAGATCATCGCGGCAACCCTTCTCGGGTGGTGGTGGTCAAACCATTCTAGGACATCGCGATACTGTTCCCGCAGCTCCGCCCGACCCGTCCGCACCCTTCGCACCGCCACGTCCGTCACGAACAGCAGCATCCCGACCGTCAGCAGCAATGGAGCCAGGCTTTCCGGCGCCACCAGGCCGTTGTTGCCCGCGGCCCGCGCCGGGTCGGTCAGCGTCTGGCCGCCGGTCCGATTGGCGATTGCCGCCAGCAGCGGCCGCCCGGGCCGTCCCGGTTGAAACTCAATTGAGTACGGCACCACAAACCCATCCTCCACCGGCCCAATCGTCACGCCATCGGGGCGGTCCTGCTCCAGGACCAACCCGTACGCCCCGGGTTCAACGCCGTCGAGCTTTGCCTCGTAGCGCCCCGGCGCGGTCTGCCGGAACTCCAACTCGAAATCCTGCCCGTCCGGCGCTGTCAGGACTCCAGTCGTCGGCAGTTGATTGCGAAACCGCCCCTCCGCATCCACCGAATCGACGATCACCGTCACCTCGCCGCCATCCGCCCGCGATCCCACCCGCAGCCCCGCCTGGCGATCCAGCCCGCCGGCCACCGCCCAATCGGCCAGGCCGCCGACGAACCGCGCGAACTCGCCCCACGCCCGCCATTCGTCGGTCCAGGGGTCGCCGAAGTTTGAGGTCCACACCGCCACTCGCCCGAAGCCGAGTTGCCACGTCGCCAGGATCGGGTCATTGCTGTCCGAAACCAGCACCGCCGTCGCCTCCGGCCGCAGGCTCACCCGCACGAACCCGCCCAGGTACGGAACCGGCTCGCCGGCCGCCACCTTGGCGAACACCGCGCTCGCGTTCGCGACTCGCGGCTGATGCCGGCGATCCACCAGGAAGAAACTGCGCGCGATCTCCGTCTCCTGGGTCAGCAGCGCCGGTATCGAACTCGCGTCATCCGTCGCGTAATACCGCCCGTTCCCCGAGCGCGCCAATTCCTCCAGCAGCTCCGTATCCGCGTCATCGCCGATCGTCACCGCCGACACCGAGATACCGTCCCGCCGCGCCTGGCTGCTAAACGTCCTGAAGTCCCCGTAGCTCGCCTGTCCATCGGTAATCAGGATCATGTGCTTCAAGCCGGCTTCGAGCCCGGTCATGCGGC
>CAYYTN010000410.1:0-2203 GCA_964474495.1 uncultured Chloroflexota bacterium | reverse complement strand
CCTTCGCGCTGGATTCGTTCCATGTCTTTGCGGAAGTACGGCACGTACTCGGACATGTGCTTGCTGGACTCGGTGACGAAGTAGCCGAACCAGCGCATGATGTCGAAGCGGACAGGGTCCTGAGAGTGGATGGCGGGGTCGGCGGCGGCCTCGCGGAGCCGCGGATACAGGTCGGCGCCGCGGTGGCGCAGCGTGAGGCACCAGGCCATGTGGTTGATGCCGGCCGTCCAGTAATCGAGCTGGTCGACCGGCAGGTCAAGATACCCGGCGAGTTCGCGGACGGTGTTCTGGACGCTGTGGCAGAGGCCCAGGGTGACGACGGAGGACTCGCGACCGATGGCGCGGCAGATGATGGACATCGGGTTGGTGTATTGCAGGAGGACGGCGTCGGGGCAGAGGTCCTCCATTTCGCGGACGACATCGAGCAGAACCGGCGCGTTGCGCAGGCCGCGGAAGACGCCGCCGGGCCCGATGGTGTCGCCGACACTCTGGTCAACCCCGAACTTGCGGGCGATTTCGATGTCGGCCTGCCAGGCGTCATCGGAGCCGACGTGGATGGTGGTGAGGACGTAGTCGGCGCCGTCGAGGACGTCGCCGCGCTCCCGGTGGGCCTCGATCGCGACGTTGGCGCCGCACTGGCGGACCAGGTTCTCACAGAACGCCTGGAGCGTGGCGAGCCGGTCGGCGGCCGGGTCGACGAGGGCAATGGTGGAGCCGTCGAGATCGGGATCGGCGAGGATGTCGGCGACGAAGCGGGTGGAGAACTGGGCGCTGCCGGCGCCGATCAGCACGAACTTCGGCATGGCTCCCGAACTCCTTCTGCCTGAGTCCCGCTCGCGGCTAGTTCAGCGCCCGGGACCAGCCTAGATCTAGGCGAACCGGCCGTGGCGCCAGGATGGGCTCCAGGCCTTTCCGTCCATTCCGTCGACAACGATCTTCATCTCGCTCTGTCGATGACGCACGTCGGCCTCGATCGCGTCCGGATCCCAGCCGTCGAGGACGAGCGCGGTGAGTTCTTGCACGATGCCGGCGCTGGCCGGATCGGCGGCGAGATCGTTCAGCTCGCCGGGGTCGTCCTCCAGATCGAAGAGTTCGGGCGGCTCGCCGTGATAGTAGTTCAGCTTGTAGCGACCGCGCCGCACCATACGCTCGGCCCGGTCGGTGCCGTGGGCCTCGTACTCGCAAAACGCGATGCCCTCGGCATCCTCGTCGTCACCGCGCAGTAGGCCCTGAAGGCTGATTCCGTCGGTTCCGGTGGAGTCGGCCTCGCCGATGTCGAGCATGGTCTGCACGACGTCCAGCAACGAAGTGACCTGGTTGAAGCGGCTGCCGGCTTCGGTCACCCCGGGCCAGTAGACGATCAGCGGGATGCGCGATGCCTGTTCGTAGAACGAGCACTTGAACCACATGCCGTGCTCGCCGTTCATCTCTCCGTGATCGGCAACGTAGATGACCACGGTGTTGTCGTCCAGTCCGTTGGACTCCAGGGCGTCGAGAATCAGCCCGATGCAGCTGTCGGCGAACTCGACGAGACCGTAGTAGGCGGCCCGCGCCTTGCGAACCTGCTCCTCCGGGACGCCGTTGCAGCTGAAATACTCGCGCAGCCGCTTGCTCTGGGGATGCTGGTTCTCAAGATGGCCTTCGGGGATGTCGGGCAGGTCGGCATGCTCGGGGTAGTAGTTGTAGAAGTACTCCGGGCGGGCGATGAAGGGGTAGTGCGGCGTGAAGATCGAGGAGCAGAGCACCCAGGGCTTCTCCTGGCGCTCCGGCTCGGATAGGAAGGCGGTGGACTGCCGCACGACCTCGTCGTCGTGGTCCATGTGCGGGTGAGGGCCGGGACCGGGATCGTCGTGCAGACGGATGGTGTTGGGCTTCATTCGGCCGACGTCCCAATTGGTCAGACCGAAGTCGCCGCCGCCCATGCCGTGGATTTCGGGCACGATGCGCTGGTCGAACCCGTGCAACTGGTCGGGCCCGACGAAGTGCATCTTGCCGGCCAGGCAGGTCTCGTAGCCGGCGGCGCTCATCCGGTGCGCCCAGGTCGGCTGGTCGGAGCCGAGCGACATGCTGTTGTTCCAGACGCCGATGCGGTGCAGGTGCTTGCCGGTCATGAAGGAGGAGCGTGACGGCACGCACAGCGGGGAGTTGCAGTAGGCGTTTTCGAAGACGGCACCGGCATCGGCCATGCGTTGCATCGCCGGCG
>CAYYTN010000409.1:0-2205 GCA_964474495.1 uncultured Chloroflexota bacterium | reverse complement strand
TCGACGCACACAGGTACACATCCGCCCCGCCCGCCTTCAGCGTCCGCATCAGGTTCGCCGTCTCCGTCGTGACGTGCAGGCAGGCCGCCCGCGTCAATCCCGCCAGGGGCTTCTCGGCTTCAAAGCGCTCGCGGATCGCCCGCAGCACCGGCATCGACGCCTCCGCCCATTCGATCGCGCTCTTGCCCGTGTCCGCCAGTCCCAGGTCGGTTACGTCGTGGGGCACGTTTGCCGCTATCGCCATATCAACAGATCTCCTCGATCGGTAATCCGATCAGTCTAGTCAATGTCCAGTTCGACTCGTGAAAAGCGGAGAAACTCCGCATAACGATCCTTCATTTGCTGTTCCGTCAGGTTCAACAGCGATTCCAGCCCGAAGCCCTCCACCGAAAACGAGGCGGCCACACTCCCGTGCACCACCGCCCGCCGCAGGCTCTGGTCGGTCAATTCTCCCTCACGGGCCAGGTAGCCGGTCAGTGCCCCGGCAAACGAATCGCCCGCGCCGGTCGGGTCGCGCACCTCCAGCAGCGGATACGCCGACGTGAAAAACCATTCGCCGGCCGTCCGCAGCAGGGCCCCGTAGGCCCCGCGCTTGATGATCACCGCGTCCAGCCCCATATCCAGCATCTCCAGCGCCGAGCGCGGCACGCTGTGATGCCCGCTGATCATCCGCGCCTCCTCCTCGTTCACCACCACCACGTTCGCCCGCGCCAGCACCTCGTCCACCAGGTCCCGCCGGCTCTCCAGCCAGAAGTTCATCGTATCCACCACCACCACCTCCGGCCCGTCCAACTGATCCAGCACCTTGAGCTGATGCTTGGGATCGGTGTTACCCAACAATACGAACCGGGATTCCCGGTACGCGTCCGGCAGATTCGGGTCCAGCTCGGCCAGCACGTTCAGGTCCGTGAACAGCGTCTCCCGGTCGTCAAAGTTCATCGCGTAGCGGCCGCCCCAGCGAAACGTCTTCCCCGGCGCCGTCTCCAGCCCGTCCAGGTCGATGCCGCGGCTGGTAAACAGCCGCCGCTGGTCGTCGGTGAAGTCCTCGCCCACGATGCTGACCAGCCGGCTCGGCCCGAAGAACGATCCCGCCACCGCCGCGTAGCCGGCCGACCCGCCCAGGATTCCCTCCGCCTTCTCGAACGGCGTCCCGATGTCATCGATTCCAATCGAACCCAGCACCAGCGTGCTCAAAGTACCGCGGCTCCTCGGTCTATCCCCGGCCTATTCAACGTACTTTCCGATCAACAACTCGTACCGTTTCTTCACCGCGTCCGGCATCAGGCCCGTATCCGAAATGATCGAGTTCTCCAGCGCGTTACGGCACCCGCATACTTTTTCCATATCGCGCCGGTTCGCCGCCAGCGCCCGCACCGCCGCTTTCGCCATTTCCACGTTCTTGCCCAGGTTGGCGATCACCATCTCCACCGTCACCGGCTCGCCCTTCCACACGTCGTAATCGGTCGCCATCGCGAACGTCGCGTAGTGCAACTCCGCCTCCCGCGCCAGCCGCACCTCCGGTACCGCCGTCATCCCGATCACACTCATTCCCCACGCGCGGAAGACCTCCGACTCCGCCACCGTCGAGAACTGCGGCCCCTCGATACACACATACGCCCCGCCGCGATGCACCGACGCCCCCGCGCCCTCCGCCGCGTCCGCCACCAGCCCACTCAGCACCGGGCAAAACGGCTCCGCCATCCCCGTGTGCACCACCAGGCCCGGCGCGTCAAAAAACGACGTCGCCCGGTTGCGCGTGCGGTCGAAAAACTGATCCGGCACCACCACGTCCAGCGGCCGGATTTCCTCCTTCAGGCTCCCCACCGCGCTCACCGAGACGATCGAATCCACCCCCAGCGACTTGAACCCCCAGATATTCGCCTTCGAGTTCAGGTTCGTCGGCGAAATCAGGTGCCCGCGCCCGTGCCGGGGCAAGAACGCCACCTCCAGCCCTTCCAGCATCCCCATCCGGTATGCGTCGCTCGGGTCGCCGAACGGCGTCTCCACCACGACCTCCTCCACCCCCGTCAGCCCCTCCATGTCGTAGAACCCGCTGCCCCCGATGATCCCCAATTTCGCCGTGGCCATTGCCTAAGCTCGCAATTCTGTCTGCTGTTTCCGCTGCGCCGCCAGCGAGTCTGTATAGTCCGCCCGGGCAACCCCCATCTCCGTGATGATCCCGGCAATCAGGCCCGCCGGCGTCAC